>JBKPHJ010000460.1:0-2622 GCA_046729835.1 Thermoproteota archaeon | reverse complement strand
TATTAAATAGGAATCATATATTAAAGATTGCCAAAAGACGAACCCAATCCTTTTCTTGATGATGTGCAGAACAACAAAGTAATCGCTTGCGCCACTTGGATCTATACTTTTGCGGTGCGAAAATATTGCGCGCAAACTCCTCAATGAACACAGAAAACTATTATCCAATTAAGTCCTTTTAGACCTTGCAAAGGGACTTGCAGTACTGCATAGGATATTCTGGATGGGGTTATTCTTCTTGTCAAGGTCCATTCTATCCTAAGGGTACTGTATCGCCTAATTTAGAATTTAGGAATCATATATTGGACACCTACAATCGGAAAAAGAAACTGTCAGACTAGATCAAAAGAGTATGCGCTTAAAAAGAAGGTGCGGTGGTCTATGAACTCTAATCGGCCATCCATGTATATCAAAGCAAGGATGGATAATGATCTGAAGCAAAAGATCCTTGTTCAGAATGGTATTATTCCGGAGAGCGATGTCACGCCTAAACCAGCTATAGGAGAGTACACACGGTGCAGGCTGATTAACTCTCCAGAGAATAAATATTGTTCTTGTTGTGATATCCCCTCCATGTATCGGCATACGAAGAACTGAAGGCTGCTCAGACAGAAGAACTGAATCAGATAAGTGAAGAGATGCGCGATCTTAAGCGTTTCGTCCATCAGACTATCAACACGCTGAAGTGAAAGACGGCTACGGCTGGCTAGAAGGACTTGACCAAGAGGCATCATCATGTAGATGATCCTCAAACGAATAAGGATAAGTAAAGCAGAGTTAAAAGGCTGTTGTTATTTAATTTTAGTATTTCTTATTTAATTACAGATCCACTACCGCGTTTCTTAGTGCCAATATCAATTGCTTCACTGATGGGTGAAATGAATATCTTACCATCTCCAGATGAACCAGTACTTGCCACCTCTAATATAGTATTGACAACGTTGTCCACTTCAGAATCTTCTACTATTGTAATAATAGCGGATCGGACTGAAAATTCGGATATATACCTTGAAGTTCCTCTGGCAGATTCAACTATAGGTTTTTCTCCTTTCCCTCTACCCCTTGCATCAAGAATTGTACATCCGCCCACCCCAGCGTCCTTTAATGCTTCAATAACAGGAAGAAGCTTTTCACTTACAACTATGGCCTCTACACGTTTCATATTGTGCTATAAAATGATATCACGATATAAGTTTTTGTTTCTCAAGCAATGTTTGAACGTGGATAATATAACTAAACAAGTACATTTAGCGAGAATATCATTAAGATATGAAATTAGGTTGTATTAGAACTCTGATAAGAAGGTTTTTCAAGTCCAACTAATTTGTTGCCTTGTCACATAGGGACATCGGTTTTTCCTACAAGTAGTAATGTAAGTAATATTATTCCGCCTTTACAACCAAAATTCTTTGTAGTAGAATTCCCACCATATACATATGAGAAATTTTATCAGATCTTAGTACAAGTGCTTACCCAGAGGCATAAAGCTAGAGATGGGCCAACTCCAGAAACGTACGAGATTATATTCGAATAGTAGGATGACAAAATCGATAGATGATGTCCAATTTATCATAAACACTTTAGATTGATAATCATGCGCTATGTGAGAGAAGTACCCTTCTTTGCACATAGACTTCTATATCGCGATTTACTGCTACCCTTTTTGATGAAAAATGGTTTGGCTTCCCATTGCGTTTTAATTATCCGTCGAGTCTTCACAAAGTGCTCTTGTGTTACCTGGAACTGACATACATCTATATATATAAAGACTCTTAAATATGAACCACCATATTTGTTGAATTTACATTGAGTGAATGACCATTCTCACCTTCTCTAAGCCGGTACTTTGCCTACTTAATTGTTAAATATAACAAGCTATCTGTCAAGTTGGGTTGAACGACGAATACATCAGATGGTTCGATGCCTTCATGGGAGTCGGATACAATTTTTACGACGTTCGTACGAAAGTACTTTTAATTTTTAATAAAAGAAAAATCCTTCTCAACGCGTGGAATAAGATAATAAAATGGTGGCTAGATGATGAGATAAGGATGAGATTTGTAGAAACAAATGATTCGTATAAATTCATACTCTATGGGGAATCACGGATTTTGGAAACCAAATGGGTTTTCTTAAAAGCTCTTAGAACATCAGAACATTACGAGAAATTTAAGGATGACAATGACAAAGCAAATCGTTTGGGACTTGCGTTGTATAGACCCAAGGGTAACTCATATGAACTTGAAATATTCGATTATACTAAGATGGTGACTGATGTCCAGTTCCTAAAGGAACCAGTATGTCAGCACGACACTATAATTTTGAGGTCTTTAGAGATTCTTCGTGATTGTAGGTATGACTAGTAGATAAGTTGGATACAAGTCATTAAAGAAAGATAGTGACCCGATTTCAGGTCAGACAATTAAAGTACGTATCTCATAGGTAAGACCTTATTAACTTTATCCAAGCACCCCAATCTAAGCTATAATACTCTAACGGTTGTCTTATTGGATAGCTTGTCAAGGTCTTGGATATCCCAAAATCAGATGTCTTAACTTTACCAGATTTCTTGAATTTGATCCTCAAGAAATTTACTTTGCGTAGTTTGACACTATCTACATC
>JBKPHJ010000459.1:0-4247 GCA_046729835.1 Thermoproteota archaeon | reverse complement strand
GAGAGCACGTTTCGGCATCAATCTGATCAATCTGTTGTTACAAGAACTCCAGAAAGTACCTCGAATAATAAACGGCCATCATCTTCCATAGACGTCAAGGGAGTAATGGCTCTTTCTGTTACGATAACCTCATTTCTTATTGCGCTTACCCTTATCCAGATCGGCATAAGCTCTGAAAACCTGCCGCAGATCGCTGTTGCATTTGCAACATCTGCAATTTCATTATCCATCTTTGTTATCATAGAGAGAAGGATAGTACCGCCATTTTTTGACTTGAGGTTACTAAGACAGAAGATTCTTCTACCATCGTTCATCATACTGATAGCCACCGGAATTACGATGTTCATGATATATCCTTCCATCGTCCAGTTGGTTAGGAGCCCAACACCATTTGGATTCGGAGGGGATTCAGTAGATGCTGCAAACGTTCAACTGCCTTTCATGATAATGTTCTTGGTATTTGCAAGCATTACTCCATTTATCATAAATAGAATAGGAAGCGTAAAGCCAACCATCATTGGTGGAATAATCAGCCTGTTAGGTGCAGTCGGATTACTAACGTTCCATTCGACTGAATTCGCGGTATCTACAAACTTGGCCATAATTGCCAGCGGCCTCTCACTCACAGTTACTTCAACATGGAACTTGGTCGTTTCATCATCGCCAAAGGAGTTCACTGGTATCTCAGTTGGAGTAGGCGCTCTCTTGCTGTTCATAGGAATGGCAATAGGACCAGCTCTGGCAGGGCTATATATGGCGAATCATCAGACACTGGAAGGAGTCAATGGGTCGTATCCATCAGCTGGATCGTATAATTTAGTGTTCCTTACAGGAGGATTGCTTTCAGCAGTCTCCGTTGGATTTGCGTTAATGTTAAGAAGAGCAACGCGTAGAGCAATTGAGGCTTAATAGCTACGAAATAAATAATTTATAGATCTTGGCCTGCTACATCAACGATTGAATCTAAAGAGCTTAGTATCTAATGATTTACACTACGCACGCAATAATTTCAACCTAAAAAGTAGAGTGATCACCGGCCGCTATATATAATAGACAGTGTGCCCTTTCTATATAAGTAATCTAGGTATAAAATACAAGCTTGGATTGCAATTAGAAGGAGTGTTTATAAGTGCACTATAAGTCTACCTTCTCCGTTGTTACCTTAATGTGGGATAGACTGTCTATCCCATTCCTATGTTGCATTAAGGATTAGTTCGGCGATCTCAGCTGGATCTGATACAAGTGACATATGACTGGAGTTTAGTGAGAGTAATAGCATTCATCCGTTCTGCGTAAAGTCGTTGGATATCAGGAGGGATAAGGCGATCGTTCTCAGAGACCTGATACCATGTTGGAAGTTGCTTCCACGCCGGGGGGCCAGATTTTTCAGTACCAAACGATTGATTGATTGGCTTCTGCACAATTGCCATAATGATATTAGCTTCAGCCGGATCAACATCCTGAGCAAATGATTCACGGAATTTGTCTGGATTAAAGTACATAAACTCTGCACTATCAGTTGTAATGCCCTCAGAGAATGTCTTTAAATATTTCTCAGGAAGCTTCTCGAAGAAAGCGTTGCCTGTTTCACCCTCATCAGGAGCAATGGCGGCGAGGCAGACAAGCCCTGTGATGTTGGGATTATTGTATCCAGCGTTAGTGATCACTTCTCCACCATACGAGTGTCTTACAAGAATTGTTGGTCCCCCAAGTTGCTCAACAGCACGCTTTACAGCATCGATGTCATCTTCCGGAGAATGAAGAGGAAGCTGTTCAGCGATAACTTTATGTCCAGCATTAGTTAGAATAGGGATTACTTTGCTCCATATAGATCCGTCACGGACCGTTCCATGAATCAGAACGATATTCGTATCGTTTGTTAATGCCGTATTGTTTAATTCTCTAGGCTCCATCGATGTCCTGTTTTCCAAGCTGGCCAAACCAAAATGCGTAATTGATACAAGACTCACTATGATTGCAAAGCTCAGACACATCAAAAGCAAAAATTTTGCTTTTTGATAGTATTGTTTCATATTGTGTATGATTAAATCTTGTGGTTCTGTTGACTCCCCGCATGTTATTTTTGGGTGTTGAAAAATGGGTGATGGTGATGAAGAAGAATTAAATCATTTCAATAACCAGCGGAACACCTTGTAACTCAGACCAACATGCCCTAATTTATCGTCTATGTACGGTCTGTCCAATGTAGTATTTATCTGAAGAGTTTGAATGGCAGTATCTGGGTCTTGGTAGTACTTGATTGATCTTTCTTCCCCAATCTCAGTAAAATGGAGTTTATCTACAAATACTTTGTGTAAGTCAGTCCACGAGTGAGGTGCAGACAAAAATGAAGACAATATTTTAGAAATAGAAAATGATATATATTCTATTTCTTCTGCTTGGTCTCTTTGACTACTTCCAAATATTTACGAACCAATTATCTTGCTCTTTAACTCTGCGATCTGTTCTTCTAACATTTTTCTCAGGGAATTCTTTCGTATCATCAGATTTAAGTGATATCATATTAAGATAAAAGCTTCGTTACCAAAGTTGATGAAGTGTAAGAAAATAGATTGTAAGCGATACCATTTATCGCAAATATCTTCATGGCAGATCTTAAGATTTCTTGTGAGTCTTACATCTGCTTAGTTCTTCCAGGTATGGTTTATCTAAATAATCTTGTAAAAACGTTTGTGGAGGAGTTAGCTATTGGCAGAGCTGAAGGGAATGGGAGTTTACAGTCTGATAAATAAAGAAGGGAGTAAGTCCTCTTTCATTGAGTTGGTGGAACGATCTCTCTTACACTTAGGTTCTTTATATCTATGTTAGCATTGTCCCATCTGAACGCTGCTACCGGACCACCCCAAGTAATGATCTGATCTGGAGCTCCCTTGCATTCACCTCCTTCGCTTCCCCAACCTCCTTTATCTACCCAGTCATATACCTTCTGCCACTGGTTGTCATTATTAGGATCTACATAGCTCTCCATCTTAACTGCAGTCTTGCCGTCAAGTTGGAAGTTATACATAACTGTCTTGAAGCCCACAAATTTGTTGTCACCTGAAGCGGGCGAATTTTGCCACGGTGAAAAGACGTAGCTTACATGAAACTGTTCTTTTGCCCATCTCACCCGACCGCTGGTGTATTCCAATGATCCCTTGTATTCAGTGGCTTCACAACCTTCTGGCCAACCGCTACCTGTATTTCTTCCACCTCTCGCATACCATGTCCAGTCGTCATCTGAACCGGAATTGAACTTTACCTGTCCAGTCATTTCTACATTCTTCCAATCATTTGGAGATTGCATGTACCCTCTAGTTGCTAAAATAGAATTATCTTTTACGACCAAATCTGGATGGTATCCAGAAGACGTGTACACAGTATATCTGATCTGGTCCTCATCCACGTTCCATGAACCATCACTATTCTTTGACATTGGTATTTGCTTGGTACGCGGATCGTTGTCCGGATCTTGCATATTCATAAACCACTGTTCACCACCGGGTTTTGTCGAATAAATCTTCTTTATTCCAAATTTATCGTTAGTCCCTGCGTCTCCACCTCCGCCGCCACCGCCTGAAACTGTGATGCTTACAGTCGCCGCAGTTGTGCTCGTCGCCCCTTGACTATCTCTTGCAACATAAGTGAAACTGTCTGAACCGCTGAACCCAGTAGTGGGTGTATAGACTACCCTATTTTGAGGAGAAATTGTAGATAACTGTCCATGTAGTGGTTGATTAACTATGTTAAAGGTTAGGGGAGAATTTTCAGGATCCTGCCCGCTAAGGACGATCTCTACAGGTGTGTTGATGTTGGTCGAAACAGTCTTTGAATCTGCAGTTGGTGGTTGATTAGTGGTAGCCGTTCCTGCTCCTACTTGAAAGACCTCTAATCGTCCGTCATTATTTATATCCACAATAGGATTACTATTCTCCCTAACATTTCCACCTAAGAAGGTCCACCCAGACCAGGTATTGCTGCCAGCAGTGCTTTGACGATTGTAGTACACAGCATTATTACTATTTATAATGAACACAGCCAATCTGTTATCAGAATTTATGCCTACTGCAATCTCGCTGTCAGCTCTGACATTTCCTCCCAAGAAGGTCCATCCAGACCAGGTATTGCTGTTTGCAGCAGCTTGCCGTTTGTAGTACACAGCATTATCACTATTTACAATAAAGGCAGCTAACCTCCCATCAGAGTTCTTGATAACAGCGGGTTGGCTATCTCCTCTTATTGCTCCA
>JBKPHJ010000458.1:0-1490 GCA_046729835.1 Thermoproteota archaeon | reverse complement strand
TTCCGCCATCATCATTTCCGCCATCATCATTTCCGCCATCATCATTTCCGCCATCATCATTTCCGCCATCATCATTTCCGCCATCATCATTTCCGCCATCATCATTTCCGCCATCATCTCCCGGAGCGGCTATTGCAGACTCCAGATACATACTTGGTAATTTGTAAGCTAAAATACTTGAAATAAGAATACTAATAACTACAGCTACTAACAAGAAAGAAGCTGGTTTTTTTTGCATGAAAACACTTAAATAAATAAGTGACTACATATAAACATTCTACACTTTCGAAGGTTAATCTTCTGAAAGTTTTCCCTCAAGTCAGAACCTTTTTTATAATATTTCGAAATATTTGAAGTTGTTCTTATCCCCACTAAAAGTCTTTCGTCAGCCAGGTATGTAAGTTGTGCTTCCATATGTCTGGCGATTTACATATCGATGAATTGCAAGAGCTCGGACCTGCGTAGCAGATAGGAATCGCACGAGAATAAGCTGCATGTTCGCTAGGCTCTGTCTGAGCATCCCTATGAAGTGTTAGGGTTAGAAAGGATATTACTCCGATATGCGATGACTTCTGCTGAAATTTAACCTGGAGTATTTTAGAACATTCTACGATAGAAATTCAGACATTAGAAGGACACGCTAGGGGTTTGTTGCTACTGCGATGGAAAAGCTTGTTATAATATAATATACATTCACGATGAGAGTCACACAAGTATCTGAACGCGCTGATATCAACACGGTCTAATCAACCGGAAGAAAATCAAAGAAAATGTATAACAGAACGACTAGTATTCTAAAGTGCAAACATGTAAAGGGTATGATATGACTGTGTGCAGCTGCCGATATTGTAGATAATCGTATATAATCTAAATATGATGAACAAGTCGGGCTCAACAAGACACCTAAGCATACTTGACATAGAAGAGATTTCCATGGATGTGAATAGGGCTACGGGTATTCCATGCCTTGCATTAGAGTTAACCTCACAATGTCTTTATTCACTATTACATATCGTAGGTTATGCCTACAGAACCATATTTAGTAGACCATACTTATTCTTCAATGGCCATTGAGCAGCTGATAGCTCATTCATTTTTTGGGCCCATACTTGTCCCGGAAAGCGCGTTCTGGAAATTAATACCGTCATCAGATAGAGATATCGTGAAGTTACTTTGTCTGAACTCCCCTCTATACCAAGATATATCTACATTGCAGATTTCATGTTTCGATCCTAGGTCAAGCTGGATCCACGATCCGATTCCGTTGTTGGACCATCTAGTATTAGGATTATCATCGTTCACGTTCGAGGCTACGTTACCATCGCTCCCAATAGCGCTTACAGATGTTGGGTTAAGTTCTCTACAGGAGTCATGAGGAGAAGCCGATCCGAATAATTTAATCTCTGTTGCACTGGCCCAATCATTTTCGGTATTTCCATTCACCATAACTCTTATGTATCTCGCCTCAGCCCCTGTCGGCAGTTCATAAC
>JBKPHJ010000457.1:0-4365 GCA_046729835.1 Thermoproteota archaeon | reverse complement strand
CCCCTTGAGTCAGCCATAATATTGGTTCTCAAATAGGATTCTCCAAGAAAAAAGAGAAATAATGCCAGCTCTTCACCAAATCGTCCAAACAAATAGTGCAAGCCATACTCCCAACTTCAGATTCATGCTCTTTGATAATATATCCTCTGGTGTTGGAGTGACCATCAGGAAGACATATACCCATAGATTGGAGGGTCTTCTATTGAATAATAACGGTTGGAAGGTTCCCCACAATGAAAATATTGGACATAGTCTACCGTAACTTCGTCAATTATTCAATGATTACTTTCTAAAAAAGTCATTATTAATCTATTAAATACGTCAGGATGCTGGTACATTAATCCATGTCCAGCAATTCCTATTCGAATGAGCCACGATCCTGGGATTTTTTCTGCTAGGGTTAATGAGCTGGCGCAGCATCATCATCTGCTCCAACTATGATCAAAGTGGGTTGAGTAATATTTGAAAGAGCATTACAAGTGCCTGTCCAGGTAGTGGCTGCTTCTAGTTGTTGTTGTAATATCTGTTGGGATACTGTTTCCCTGGGGATATGAAAGTAGTTTAGATAATCTGGGTGTGCTTTGTTGTTAGATATTATGATTGAGCCTAAAAATTATGTCAAAAATGGTTCACACACCCTTGGGCCCAGTGTAAAGTGGGTTCAAAATGTTTATAGCTATGTCTGTTGCAAGTGCAAGCGTATATGTTTAGGGACAAGATATTTCAAGTGACGTTACCTGGTAATTCTTATCGTATATTCATAGAAGGTTTAAAGTCGAAAGCAGCCAAGGCCGTAGATTCTTAATAGGTACCAAGAAAGGCAATTTGATTCTGTCAAAACATTGACGTATGTTAAATTGGCTTTTTGTGTGAGGCATGGCAAAGCAACGCAAAAAGACTGTAAAATAATTTGTGTAGTGCGGATTTTTTCCAAAAAGTAGATCATACCAATGCCGGCAAACTTTTGAGGGTCTGGCAGTATTTGTATATGCAATCCAGAGGGACGGTTATCTGGACTCCAAATAAAAATGGGATTCCGGGTCATCGAATTTTTTGGCGCGCACAATGATAAACTTGAACACTCAGTTCATCGTAATCTTTTATGATCTACTGCCCGTCCCAGTCAATCCAAATATTGATAGAAATTTTGAACTTTGTGCGGTTCATGACTTGGTGGGTACTTGCTGACGAAGATGTTGTTATTCGCGCAAGAGTTTAACAGCGGCAAGTACTCATGTTTTCTTATTAAACTTAAAGTCTAACTACTACCATTTCTAATTATGCAGGTGCATCAGCATCATCAGGAAGTAGTTGATGAGAATAGATCCGCCGGTGCAAATTCACGCTCAAAAGAGGGATCTAATTCACAGGCATTAATCGAACAAGAAGATAGAGGGAAGGACCACCGCTTCCTTCAATCTATGACGCTACTATTATTGCTTGTTTTAGTTATCTCAAATGAATCTATCATTCTCTTGGCGTATGGAAGATATTGATTGAAATATCCCGATTTATAGCAGCCGCCGTAGTAATCCATATACTAAAAAATGAATTAAAGGAAGAAGCTCTGTACACATCGTTTAATAATACATGTTTACCCCCAGATATATCTCCAGAAGATCCAATAGGCGGCTATGATGTTAGGAGGAATCAAACCGATGAAGTCATAAATTCAATAGAGCAGAATATTGGAACACTGTATGTGAATCGTATTCAGGAAAGAGTACGGTTCTTAGCAGAGTAATGTTTGAAGCAATAACAGAGATTATTTCATAATATTTGGTAATGGTGTAGAAGCTGAGGCTGCTCTTCTGAAATGATTCGCTATTGGCGAGAATCCTAGGGTATATAATTTAATTTCTTTCTGCTGCTTTAAGCAGACCTGAATGTTTAGCCTGATTAGGAATGTCCTTACTGTTAGAAGTGAAGAAGATCTTCTGAGAATCCAAAGTTATTATCTAAAAGATGCTTGAGAAATATGGATAGTCGATTAATATTTATGTTGTATTGGGATGCAACTAATGCGACTCCGAGAATATATTTAGTCTATACAATCATATAATATATCATTTATAGTCGAGTGCTTCTGTTATGTTACCTTATTTACTATCCTTTCCAAGTATTTTCTGAAAAACTACCATAAGTTCCTTCATATCTAAAGTTGAGATTATCGTCATTTGCAACAAGTTTCTTCATAGATGCTTGGTCCATTCGGCTGGATTCAAATCCTTCAGGTATTTCAATGACAGCTCTGTGGACTTTACCTGTTACTGGATTTCTTATAGGTTCAAGCCATGCTTCAGCAATAGTGTCTTTGTATTGTACTCTCTTTTTATCTCCTTCTCCCAAAATAGATACAGCACTTCTTATACCCTTAGACTGAAACCTCACATTTGCTCTCTTAGGTCCTTTAAATTCTTCTATTGTGCTTGCATAGACTGTGAAAGGTCCCCCTCCTGCTTTACCTGTAATTATATTTGATAAGGCCTCAAACTGTTTTTCATCCGCTCGGTTGTCTACATAGTATGATGCTTTCCCATGACCTTCATGAATAGGACCAGGCCAAGAAGCAATCAATGCCATGTTAAGTCCATCTAGTTTAACACCCATACCATAACTGCCCTTTATTATATGGTATCCAGCAACTCCTTCACAATTACCATGAGTAGGTTTCGCATTAAACTGACAAGGACAACCCCAATCACAATTACAAGCATCTAGGAAATATGCATGCATTTTCCATTTTGGCTTTTTTTGTCCTTTTAGGTTCAATATACGCACTTAAAATGATAATCATATACTTAAATACAATTGTTGTTCAAATAATTCTATACGAAGAATCATTCCTCTCTCTTGCTGATAAACAGCACAAGCTAGCAATTTAGCTAGTTCGTATATGGAAATGTAGCGTCGATTTAGGCATAAGGGTGAAGCTGTTTCCAAATTATCAGCAGTGCAGGTTGGGTCAATTTCAGTCCTGAAACCGAGGGCCAATTTAAGCCATTCAAGATAGATATTGAATCATTGTCTAATCTATTTCTTGTAAATAAGCTTCAGGAACCGATAAGCAAGGTGATAGATTCCCTTCCAGAACAAGTCAAAAAGGATATTCCACAGTTCCCTAAAGTAGAACTAAGATATCACTTTCAAATGCATTAACTAAATCCTATTTGTACTCCCGCTCCAGCTCTGGAGTAAACTCTATCATCTTCCTGAAAATTATTGATTGCTCTTTAGCATCTTCCAATGCATTATGTGTATGAACTATATGATCCAAGCCTAGCCTTGTCTTAATATCTTCCATCGCAAGTGTATGCCAAAGAGCAACTTCCCAAAGCAGATAGAAGTCTATTCGATGAAATGTTTTCCTTATCTATTTTGTACAATTCCCAAATGGATGTTTAGTCTACACGTAAAGGGTAATGAAATACTTAAAGGTACCTTAAAGCATCACATCACATAATACGACAATTTTACATAGTCGTGAATTAGGAATCTTTACTCTATATAGTTAGTCTACCTGATATCATCCGAAAGGGATCTGCATCAGCAGCTCAGGTGGAGCAGCGGCAGCAGCTAAAATGGTCCGGTCATAGCGTGCATTTATTTGTCGCTGGTTGAATCTATTTACACATGTTAAGATAATATGACATTGATTAAATATACATGATTTGAAATAGTGATCTTTGCAGTAGCTGTTTGAAATAGTTCCCAGGCTATACAGTTGCAAATCAGTTAGAAGATGATGGACAACTTAAGACTAGAAAGATATCTGAAGAAGCAGAAATAGCGATGTCGGATATTGAACAACATGCAAAGGATCAGATTAAGTATATTGCTGTCAAATTCTCTGGTCATGGTCTGCCTAGAATTGTTGACGCAATCTTAAAAGCTGAGGGATATGTGCCAAATCTGGATCTGCCAAATCGGAACCAGGCAAAGACGGGGGAATAGATATACTTGCTGGTTCTGGACCAATAGGATTCAATGAGCCAAGAATATGCGTACAGGTTGAATCCTCTTCATCACAACTTGATGTAAGAGTTCTTAGAGAGTTACATGGTGTAATGCAAAGAGTTAATGCAAAACAAGGATTGCTTGTATCATGGGGAGGGTTTACCAAGGTTGCGTTACTAGAGGGCAGGAATCTATTCTTTTCAATTAGATTATGGGATCAGGGAGCATTATTGGATGGGATAACATTACGAGGATTTTTGATGACGAGTTAAAAGCTTATTTACCACTTAAGAGAATATAAGCTATGTAGTCCATCGAAAAATTGGCTGGGTAGATATTCTTCCATATCCAAGATAAACAGCGGCAAACTGTGGTTATCCCAAGATCTTAATTCAACCGGCATAATAG
>JBKPHJ010000456.1:0-4286 GCA_046729835.1 Thermoproteota archaeon | reverse complement strand
ATTCCCTTACCTTCTGCTTGTTACCATAATAATGAAACCTTCATGGAGCAAAACTAAATGAAACTTTGGGTCTTAGCATGACCCATTTATTTTAGCTTAATCAATAGATGCAATATTTAAAATTCTCGTTGCTTTTTACGCTGTATGTAATTCCATACTCAAGCTCATTCAGAGCAAGTATAGAGGTAAGATAGAAATCATCGCGTATTGGAATAATGTAATATCATGTGAGTGTTTAACTGTGTTCACGGTCATTTAGAATTCTTCCCCACAAAAAGCTTCGTGCTTGCCGTCTGCAATTAAAAAATTTTAGTACGATATGGATGTAACCCACCTTATCACGGCTCGTATCTGAAAGTATCCTGTTGTAACTTTCTGGATTGCAGCTTATACATCACTAAGCAACACTCTTTAAAATGATTATTTGACAGTGTAAGGGGTAAGTCATTATTTTGATATTTGTATATTACATAGACTTCGATAAATTGCTATAAATCTATTATCAAATGTCCTTCGGAATTAAAATTAATGAAATGTTTAGCTTATACGATTAAATTTATATATTTCGATGTTAAGACTATTACCTGATATAAAAATTATGATGAGTGAAGACGTAATGTTTGCAGAATGGGACAAGATCATACTTAAAAATGCACGTTCAAAGGATAGCAAAGAACTTGGAAATGTCATAGCAGTTGACGATGATAACATAACTTTAATCCAAGATAATAATGAATTCAAAATACCTAAATCATACGTAGAAGGATATAGAGGTAATGATGTTTTCTTAGGACTGAATGGCAAAGATATTCTATACTATCAATTTTAGGACTGGAGTCTAATTCAACGAAGGACGAAGATAAATTTGGATAGGATGGCAAATAAAAATAATTGGGAGCTTAGCGATCGTATATGGCTTTATCTCGATAAAATCTCGGTTCTAAGCAGTTCTATTTCTCGATGGTTACGTACAAATCAATTTTGGCTTTTGGCATTAAGCATGATGAGTATGATACTTTTGCTTTTTGTACACATATCTATATTAGGAATGATCGACAAGATCACAACGGTTCCAGAAAATCCTATAATACCTACGATTGTGATTGCGGTGACGCTTATCCTGATCGTACTTATTCCTCTCCCAATAATTCATAAAGGAGTTGTTCCTATAGCGATTGCTGGTATAGGGTTACCGTTATTATATGCCGGTACTGTAATTCCCATCACAACATCATCAATGAGCATCTCTGGTAATTCTGAAGAGATTTATTTCGTTACACAGGGATACTTTCTGCTCGGAGTTTCTATGATAGTATTTAGCATTATTAGCGCCTATAAGCCGACTTTACTATATGTCAGGAACAGACCCAAAGAATCTGATAGTTTGTGGATAGAAGAGTATCCATTATGGGATGATTCTAACGAGGGCAAGAATAATATTCGTATTTCTATAGGCAGATTTGATGATGAAGTTAATATACCTCTCAAGGAATTGATGAGCGAATCAGAAAAGTATCTGTTGTGGAGGTACTCACTCGTATTAGTTGCAATTCATGGGATTCGTTATCTCGCTAGTCCTAATAGCTACGTTCCTCAGAATTCGATTATTTTGAGAGATAAAAATGATAGGATGCTCGGCAAGGACAGATACAACAGTTATTTTGTCTAGACGTGACCTTTTTCAATAGATTAATTAAGTTGGACTTCAAACTAAGGATTCGAGATGGATTGAATTAAATTCAACTATTAATCGCTAAAAATTTAATGTGAGTATCATTGAACGTTGTTATGTATTCTGTAAACCTAGTAACTTCACCTGCATCATGCTATGAATTAAATATTATGGATTGAATGTGTTCTATTAATGAGAACAAATGTGTCTTATGAGCAATCGATAAATAGTTTGCAAGGGATCAACAGCAATTGATTTGTTCTACATTGGATTATGAAGCAGATGGGATCCAAAACATGGGTAGTAAAATTGTCTGATATGGATTCAATTGAGCAGGTAGCGACTGAAGTCTTTCAATGTACTAATTGCAAACTATGTCAGACAAGAAAAAATACGGTACCAGGTGAAGGATCTCCCGTAACAGAACTAATGTTTATCGGAGAAGCTCCTGGGAGGTTTGAAGATCGTCAAGGTAAACCTTTTGTTGGATCTGCAGGAAAAATTTTAGAATCCGCACTAATGAAAGTAAATATACCAAGATCTCAAGTCTTTATAACGAATGTTGTAAAATGTAGACCACCTAGAAACCGAAGGCCTAAACACGACGAGATAGAGGCATGTAGAGAATACTTAAACAGACAAATATCCCTCATTAATCCTAAAATTATTTGCATTTTAGGTTCAACTGCATATTCTTCACTCTTGGGAGGTAAGGCGACTATTGCAAATCGAGGCAAGATATTAAATTTCGGTGGAAGACGATATTTCCTCACGATTCATCCAGCAGCCATATTATATAAAAGGAGCTTACTTCGTGCATTAGAGCAGGATTTGTTAGAATTATCTCGGCTAATTCTTAGGGAGGGAAAAGCAGTAAGCAAAGCCAGCTGCGAAGAGGAGTAATGAACATCGAATGAACTCTTTCTAACCCCAGTTCATCATCTCTGGATCAGATAGACAAATGCTGCTTGCAAACTAACTCGGATCTATTAAAGGCATTTAGATAATCAACACATCTACCTTCTATCCTTTCCGAAAGTAGTCATGCCATTTAACCTTAATAGATAGGAAGCTACTGAGGTATAATGCCTATCCGATAGACCAAATACCTCTGAAGCTCTATAAACAGCCTGAGCAGAAGCTGTTGTCGGAAGTGTTAGACCTGAGTTATGGGCTGTACGTAGAGCCAGGTTCAGATCCTTTGCCATGTTCATAAGATGGAAGGATGCGATATAATCATCGTTAACAATTTTTGGTCCTTTATTTTCACTGATTCCGGTCTTAAAATACGTAGAATTAAAGATCTTGACAAAAATATCCGGATCTACCTCGTTTCCTTTTATAATTACTAATCCTTCAGCCAGTGCAAGAGCTATTAATGCAATGTTAATATTAACTGCTAGTTTGAGGGCGCTAGCGGTCCTGTGATTAGATCTTACGTAAAAGATTTGTGTGCTTATCTCTCTATCTTTAAGTATAGGCTCGATTTGGTCGTAACCTGTCTTAGTACCGGCTGCGATCAGCGTTAATTCTCCTCTTGCCGCAGCAGTTATCCCTGCTAAAATTGGAACAGAGACCATTTGGATTCCTTTGTTTGAATAAATGTTTGCTACTTTATACGACTCATCTGGAGAAATCGTACTGCATTGGATGACGACAAGATCCGTATTCGTAGTTTCAATTAATCCGCCTCTCTCAAAAGTAATGTTTGATACAGCTTCATAATCCTTTACGCAAATTAATGCTATATCACAATCACGTCCTATATCAACGGGTTGATCGGCCAAGCTTATAGCGGTTGAACGGGTACTACACAGCTTCTCCGCTTTTGACTTGTGTCTGTTAAAAACAGTAACTTTATGGCCTTTCTGTGCCAGTCTAATTGCTATCTATGTGGCTTTAACGCCAGCATAATCTTGAATACTAAGTGTTCAAGCTGCAAATCGTCCATGCTTTATACGATTAGGGGTAAAGCAAGGGCCATACTTTACACGATCTCGACCCATAAAAGAGCCGTATTTGGGCCCTCCCCGTTAGCGAATACCGTCACTACTTTTTAGCACCCTCATGTTATAGTAGGTAATGACAACAACAACAACAACAACAAGAGTCTTATCACTGGCATGTTTGGCAGACAGGCATAGCCAATGCTCGGGTGTTGATTACAGTTGTGAATGTCATTGTCACTCAACTTAGTTGACAACCTGATCCTGAATCAGGTTGACGATAACGACAACGGCGAGGTTCACGACGGTCAAGAAGGATGGGTAGACAGCATTTAGTAATATAAATGTGAGACCTCTGCATAGAGAGAAGGATTCGGTAACAGATTAGTCGTTACTGTTACTATGAAGAATTATACTTCTTTTCTTGTGGTAGAGGGACTAGTTTAGCAAACCTGGTAAAACCTACCCTGCCTATATCACTGTTAGCCTTATCATTAGTTAATAGATAGGCCGCATAGATGTAACCATCATGTGATATGAAGAGATCTACTAGCTTGTGCATTCTACCCATTGCATTACCCCTTCGCTGCGGTCTGTCTTCTCTCATATAGAATCTTGGTGTCTTCTCTAGTCTTGGTTTGAATAGAGTTCCTGCTGCTGAACTTTCT
>JBKPHJ010000455.1:0-3629 GCA_046729835.1 Thermoproteota archaeon | reverse complement strand
GTACAAATCCTTCCTTTATCCGTTTCTAATCGCAAACAAAGTCTTAAAATACAATGTTAGCTTGCACGATCCATTTATGGTTCTAAAAAACAATATGGCAATATTGTTCGTGGCTACGATTTTCCTCAGATCCTTGAATGTCATTGCTAATACTAGCTTCCTCATTTACAGTAACTCCTTCGTGAGAATTAGCTTTTTCTGTTGTTTTATGTGCTGCAGTATGTGAACTGTTACTAGAATGGAATACAGGTAGTATTAGTAAGTTGACAGGGATTATCAATTTTAATAATGAAATAGTTGATGAAAAGGGATAATAATCAAAACTGATACTAAGGAAGCCTTTTAGGTTTGTTTCCTGTACAAAGGGTAATCTCATGGATATTCCCCATAGCTATAAATCACGCGGAATGAAATATTATTGTCCTGTGTATAACAATAAACTTGCGAAGAGATACTGCCTTAGACTAATGGGTAGTGACAGCGGACTTGCTCTTCTTGGAGGGGCAACTTTTGGTATTGACTTCAAAGAGCATACAAATAGGAATCTATTCCATGACTGAAGAAAGTAAAGATGACGTCAATGACAAAAAAGCAAAAGGGCCAGTAACACCTGAAAAGTTGTCAAGAATATCTCGAATATTTAGTATACATCAAGAATACGATTTGTATCAAAATACCCGTATCGCAGCAAAACACCCTCAAATACTGTACTATTTACAACGATGGCAACTGATGAGTGTATTGTTACGCTTCGTTCATGTGGCATTGGGTTTATTTGCAACTTCTTTTCGCTTCTTGCAGCGGCGCAGATAGGTTCTATCGGTGATGAATACGTCAAGATTTTTGCTTTCATCGCAGCGCTATCTGTAGCGATATTAACTGCATTTAATCTTAACACAAAATCAAATAATATGCGTACAGCTTGGAGAGAGCTTAATTCTGCAGTGATGAAATATAACTCTGAGAAAATGACTGATGAACAATTAATTGAGGAGTATAGAAAATCTGAAACCTTAATAGGAGATGTGACGTATAGCGGAAGTAGCTAGAATTTTGATAACCTATTTAGAGGTTAACAACAACACCAGTCACTCAAAAATGCTAGTAAAATCAGCTACTACCGTCAAAAAATGAGTCTATTTTGAATTTTACAAATTATGCTCTTTAAATAGGGTTCTCGGTACATGAAGTACGTTCCTAGACATTCTTTATATGGAGCACAGGGGGCGAGTCGTTTCAGGAAATTACTTAGGGTTCACCTTTCATGTCCTGCCATCCAACCATTCATGCTCTCGGAAGCAGACTATAATGCGAAAAGTCTACACAAAACATATAACTATTCAAGGGCTATTCTGTTTTCTGATTCTATCTATTTTGTACTCTGTTAGAAAATAGTGTTGTTTGTTGTTGTTGTTGTTGACTGTTGCTGCTCTTGGCAGCAACACTTTTCCTCAGATCCTTGAATGTCATTGCCCTTAGTAACTTCCTCATCTACAGTAACCATTTTATCGGAATCAGATTTTTCTATTGTTGCAGTATGTGAAGCCACAAATCTGATGGCATCATCCACTACCGTAGCATTAGTAAGCAATTCTAACTTCATCGCATAACATTCTTTTGCTAAAGCTAAAGCCTTTATTTTGTCACTCTTTACATTATCGTCTGTCTGGGACATACTCCACGCTTCTTTTAGTATGTTGTTTAATCCAACAAGACATTTCTCATACTCCTCTGGAAGTCTTTCATCTACATATCTGGTGATGTTCTCTTTTGCATGCTGCCTCAAATAAGCAACATCCCTGCAAACTATGGATCTATCTATCTGTAGTACTCTTGCTATCTCAGATTGATTGCTTTCTCCCTTGCTCATCAGTTCCAGTACTTTGGCTCGTCGCCATTCCACTTGCTGTTGCATAGATGAGCTCATTTGTTGTAAACCTCCGTGCTTGTGTCAAGAGATTGTTGCATAATGCCAGCTATGGATCATTCTTATTCAATCTCAGCTATATTGCTTACTGAGCGTCGGGATGAATTTGGCTGACTTCTAGACCTAGTGATACTGCATTTAGAAAAGAAGATGAGGATTTTTTTAGCAGATCATTAGAAATATATCAGACTCTATTTAATTCCTTAGTAGTAGTCATTATACCACCCATGTTATCCATGTTGTTATTATCCTGGATATTACCACTTTTGGATATTTCTACGGTAGTAATTCCTATAAGACCTAAACTCATGGATATTGTGCATAGACATATACCTATTCCTCCAACATAGCATGCACATTTGCTTCTGATATTTCTGGTCTTCATTTGTTTCTGTGTTATGTCTTCACTTTAGGACATTTTTTATTATATTTGCAAACTCTTTTTTCTTTATTGCTTCTACAGTCCCTTTGCGTAACATATTTATCAATAGAAATTCTACAAAATGTTGAATATTGCAATATGGGCAAGGCTTCAGTTCCCCTGCCATTTCTCTTAGTTCTTTGTCATAAGTTCTAGCCAATTTGTTCATCATTTTCATTAGCTCGTTACTTGTTTCCTCTATTGCGGGCCTAAATTTAGTTTCAAAGTCTTTTGGGGTGTTAAAGCTCAAAAGTCTTGCATTCGAGGCATAATATTTCAGCGCCCCTCCTCCTTTAGCTTCCTCTATCTTCACAAGTTCTATGAGTCCTGAATCTTTCAATATGTCTATATGATGTCTTATACTTGTAGGGGCTCTATTGATTTTTTTCTTTTTTAATTCTTGTACAATTTCTTGAACCGACAACGGCTTATGTGAAAGCATTTCGATTATGGCAACCCTTATCGGATCTTCAAGCGCCTTTGCCTTCTCCGTATTTGTTATTAGCACTTCCTTTATTGTAGGTAGTTTTTCGAATAATATCGACATGTTTAGTTGCCCTCCTCCCTCTTATTTATAATGATATTATTATTGGTAGCAGCAGTATTACCAGTTTTGAGTTCTAAAGAATTAGCTTTCAAATTGGACTTTTGTTTCAATTCCTCAGCACTAGTTGTAGGGGGTCTTCTTAATAACGTGGTACTTGCGAATACTGCCGATACATCAGCTATCATTATTATCATCGCTGTAAATGGATTTAGAAAACCCATTGCTGCAATAGGTATACCTACTATGTTGAATGCAAGTGCAAGAGCAATATTACGCTTTACCGCCGTTGTAAACCTCTTTCCTAAATTCACCACGGTAGGTATAACCCCAATATCATTTGTAAGAAGAACAAATGCTGCTGTTTCTTTGCTGATGTCTATACCTGAACCAATCGCCATTCCAACGTCAGCTTGGGCCAAAGCTGGCGCATCATTTACTCCATCACCAACAGCAATTACAGTTCTCCCAGAAGTTTGTAACCTTTTAACGTACTCAGCTTTTTCCATGGGAGACATCCTAGCTTCAAATCGAATTCCTAGCGTGGAAGCAACTTTCTCCGCTACGGCCTGTGTGTCACCTGTAAGCATAATTATATCAAATCCTGTCTGTATCAAGGACTTTATAATTGATTTAATTCCGTTCCTAATATTATCAGAGATTCCCAGAACACCTTCGAGTTTACCATCAAAGGCAATAAACACGGGTGACTCTATGGATTGTATCTCTTGGAGTTC
>JBKPHJ010000454.1:0-6619 GCA_046729835.1 Thermoproteota archaeon | reverse complement strand
CATTGGGTACTGTTAATCGAGATCTAATGTACTTAAAGATGGCAGCCAGGAAGAATATTTCTAAATACATCGATGAAACTCTGCCATTGGAATACCAGAAATGCATGATAGGCTTAGATGCTATACTGGTCAAGACATGGGAGATGGCAAACAATGCGGAACTGGAGAGGGATAGGCTGCAGGCAATCTCGATTGCAATGCAGGCATATGAAATGAAGTTAGAACTGCTTGGTTCGGCTACTGTCGTTGATAGAGCAGTACGTTTTGTACAAAAGCATAGAGGGGTTATACAGAACAAAATGGCGAAGTACGCATAGATGGTACTACGAATATCAACGACAGCCTAGAATTATGTCTTTCCCTTTGTTCCTAGCATATTAAGATAGTCTTTACAACAGGCGTCAGAGCAGAACGCTAAGAAGCCAATAATATTGCTTGAATACTTTACCCCACCAACTAGGTCATTAAACTCTTTACCGCATGATCTACATCGTTTATACATATTTTATACTATTACTATGGTAACACCTCTGTATAAGGTCGTTTGCAATATTCGGATACCTGCTGCTCGTCCAATACAAAGCATTTCATGTCCATTTGCATTATATTTTAGCACTATTGGTTTCTAACTAGTAGGATATTATCTTGTACCTTCATATCTTTGAACCGCTTGCTGCGTGTGAAGCTTTGTTGGCTCGCCAGTCCTAACATCAAATTTGGAATCATGCCAAGGCCTCCCACGAACGCGAGGCAGATGCTGGCTGTTTAGCTATTTTTCTTGAACAATTCCAAGGATGGTCTTACACTGCTTACAGGAAACCAAGTAACACGTAGCTTTAAGGAGACTTAATTCTTCGATATCATAGCCATTTGATTTAATGTTGGATGCGCATTTCGACATTTTGCCATTCTTTATCTAATGAAGGATATTTAATATCTTTTCGATCTATACATATATAAAAGAAAGACATATAGAGTTAATTGGTTGGATATAAATCGGAAAAGTGTGTTCAAAATGAACATGCCTCATGCAACGGCGAAATATTAGAAAATGTTAATAATTCAAAAATAACTAGAATTTGCGAATGTCAATGTCACGATAGTATGTATCAGCTAACCCGAAGAATGCAGGCCGCAAAGAACCAGTAATAATTCATATGATCTAGGTCCACATTTTGGAATGGATGTAAGAACGGAAATAACGATTGAAGTACTTTTCCAGGATGAAAGAAAGCTTAGTAAGCAACATCATAAGTTTTGTCTCTGAAATAGTTTTAATAGTCAGAAATGATCTAGGTAATTTGTGAGAAAAAATTATCTTGCAGCGATATTGGTTTAGATTACCCCTATATGGTAACTGCAAATACTGAGGAACTAGTTATGGAAACAGCATTAAAACATATCAGTAAAGTTCATATCAAAAAACCAGAAGAGATATCCCCAGAATTAAAAGCAAAAATGATGGCAAACATTAAAGTTGAGCAAGGATCTCTCTGGTTCCGTTAGATAGAACTACAACCACATGATGCTCAACGATATCTATTCTGCCTCATTTTATCTTCCGTGTTAGGAACAGGTCAGTAATATTTTGACGAGGGGCTTACCCGACAGTACTGAATTGTATGAAGCAAGTAAGCAATATCGGTAATGGCCCTTGTAGTGCACTTATTTTATATACCGGCCTATTGTAAAGCTTTTTGGGCCGATGGCTGTACTTAGAATATACAAGAAGATTTCAAAATATATCGATCTCCCCCGTTTAGTAGAGGCCATTAGTGAATCAGGTCTGGAAGATGGTTTACAAAAATTCTATAATAAACCACTTGAAAAGGCATCCAAGAACATCGTGGCAGGACCTAGTTTTCTGCAGTTCCTTAACAACTTATTTCAAGTTCAAATATCTGCTGGAGACATAATACAGTTTGAGCATGGAAATCTCAGCAAATACTATATGCTTTCTATAACTGGAACGTGGGACGAAATAATAAAACTGGGGTAATAATAAGAGGAAAGCAAAGTGTACACGAGTAAATGTCACTTATGTGTACTCTAATCACGTATTACTTACCTATACCATTGTTTTGTGTTTGTAATATTCCCCACGGCTCATTCTCCCTATCTAAGACATGCTGTAATACAAGGTGTCAATAGATCAGTAGAGTGCTTGAATAGAAGTCTAAGGAAGGTTACTTCAATAGATCCGGTAAACTGAGGTTCAAGACTGCAAATAAGCATTTGGCAGCTGTTTTAAGAGAAACGGAGGTAAATTAGTAGACATGACAGATTTCGATAAACCGCGGCCTTGCCGCAATAAGTGCGGTGCCTGTATCTATTTCGATAATGATTCCAAGCCATCTCATCCTTCACCGGACAAATGGATCCCTTTAGAGTACGCAAAGGATACAGGCGTAAAGACAGGACAAGTGCATCAGTGTCCGAATAAGTCTGGTGGATATGAAGAGTCTAATGATGAAGGGACGCCTAAAATACCAGCAACAACACCAATAGCGAGATCAGCCATAGCTGCAGCACTTTCTAGATACGATATAGCGCTATCAATAGCAGAAGCAGCACCATAAACAAGATCTCATTTTAGCTATGCTGGCTGAATTGTCAAATCTCTTTAACGGATAAGTACCGTTTGAAACAACACACACTCTCTTAGGCATTTCTTCACAAAAGACCTGAATTATATCTGGTCGTATAGTTGGTTCGCCACCCACCAAAGTAACTATAAGAATATTTTGTTTTTTGAATGTCTTCCTGATTATTTCTCTCCACTGCACTGCACTTAGGTGGTCTTGTTCGCCATCACTCTTTCTACTGAGCCACCAATAACAGTGAGTACAGTGCAGATTGCATACATTGATGACGTCTGCTGAACCAAATAATGCAGGTTTTGCGTGGAATAATTTGATACTTGCATACTTCCTAAAAATGCCGAAATAGATAGGTACCTCGCGAACAAGATCAGTTATACTACGGCCATAAATTAGATCACCCATCGTGTACTACTGTTTTGATAAAACAGTCGTAGTAAATAAGAACATTTCCATAGTCCCTTGATGTTCTTTAATCAATGGTTCTGCATTAACTGGCATTCCATTCTTGTCGAGCAAACAGGCTTCAATCTCTACTCCAACTCTGAAGGTTTCATCGATCCTTTCCGCATCATGATGTATTCTGTTCTTTAGCACTTTTGTTTGTATGGCAGCGGGATGACCCAATTCAACACTACACTCTGTCTTCCTGTACTTCTAGTTATCTTTGCCTTTAAATTTAAAGTTAGCAGAGACTATTCTTGCGAAATATGTTGCCACCTCAGGGACTGGACGGATGCCTATAAACTCCCATAAGGTATGTTTCCAGACATTAGAAATGCCTGATATTTGTTTAAAGGTACTCCTTTGTTAATCTTCCAACATATTGCATTAACTTCTGACCAATACCTTTTGATCCTGGTTCAGACACCACTGTCATCTTTATCGCGATACTGACGGTTGGCCATCCCCCATGACTCCGCTTAATACCTCTGAATATCAGTCATGGATAATCTCTTATGAGAGGCTCAACCATTCGTGACATTTACTCTTTTACGATGACCTCTATTGGTTCATTAAACGCCTCTTTAACGGCTGCTATCTCTTCGGTATATCCAAGAGGCGTCAATGTCGATTCTCGCTGTTAAACAGAATACAGAAATCCATCGAATCGTCTTCAACAAACTTAAATGAGTTTGCTTGAATATTGGTTCCCATTAAATTAGCGGTGTCATTGACTGTCTTTTCTGCATCCAACATGCATTTCTGATACTCTGCGACATCGATCGATGTAGTCCCATTTCTATATGGAATACTAATGACTATTGCACCGTCAGGGTAGTCAATCGTCGTAGTGCCATTAGGACCCGTTATAGGAAACGTTGTTTTATCATATGTAGGAATCTTGAGTATTGAAGCAATTGCGTTAAAGACTAAACCTGATACCGCAGTTGCCATCACTATGATCATAACAGATGCTACTACAGTTATCTTCTGCTGAGGAGTCATTTCTTAAATTTCTGGCTCCTTAAATCTATCTAGGTATATCTTCTCTCCATCTGTGTATACCCTAAGTCTATGGCCTTTCTTTACCTTCATTGCATCGACCATCAATTTGGGAATAGATACTATTAGTGGCGCTCCTCGCCCACTTCTCGCAGCTCTAACATTGACTACGTCGTAAGCCAATACCTTACTCATCACGAGCGTATTGGATATTATCAACTATATAAAGACTATAAGTATATAGGTATATATGGGAACATTACCTGGATGACGATCCTATATCGAGCGATGCTGATATAGCTTAATCAGAAAGACGATTCAAGAAACAAAACGCAAGACGTTTACATATGAGAAAACTGAATCAGCTCCGACATTGTTATCATTGATACAAATACTAATACGGTTGTAGATACAGTTCTCTTCTTGTCTGTCCTTCACCAGTTGGAATAGCCTATGACCCTGACCATCAGAGGACCGCAGTAAAATAGATATTACTGATACCACAACCAATACGGTTGATATGACTAACGGACATGTTACTGTAGGTGAAAATTCTCAGTTCCATAGACTATATCCCTGTGCACCTATTATGTATGTACCTAACTCCGAGAGCAGTGATTTGTCAGTCATAGATACGATGAAACTGATCATCGTCGGCCATCCAAAAAACCCTAAAATAATAAAACTTGTTGCATAGCTCAAAATCACGAACCATAACTCAAGTAGTTGTTTTAGAAGTTCATTACTTAAAATGGATAGTGCTTGTGAAGTTCATCAGATTGAGGCTTCTTCTTGTTTGAGTTATTGTTGTAGTGAACTACGGAAAATCGACATTCCCTTCGTCGTATGCGCTGCCACCTAGCGCTAGAATCATATCGGTCAAGTTGAAATCGATAACTGCTCTAATTGTCCCGGTTAGCCATACGAATTCTTCATGTTGGTCCTTCACCCGTAAATCCAGGGGCGTATCGTGTGCTGATTTCTTCCTAATTATGATCCATAACGAGTATTGTTACTCTGCGAAGATCGAGTAGACGTTTCTTGGCTTCATATTTCTGCACTACGTCTAGTACTATTCTTAAAGTCCGAGTACAGTATGAGCTTCACGCGTGCTGCTAGCGACGCCTAGAACGTTCGTTGGCTTCATGAAGAATATGCCCTTTTCTTATTTTGGAATATCTAGGTTTATACTACTGTTTCAGGAAATCTTCGATCTAGGAGCTACTGGTTCATTCTATTGTTCGTTGCAGTAGACCAAGATTTGCCTTTGTCTCTTGCATATTGGCGATTATCATAGTGTATGTTGATCAGCTGTTCTTGACATAGGATACCATGCAAAATAATGTGGCTCTATCATCTTGAGATATTAACGTACGCCAGTAATTCCGTAACCAAATTGACAGACGAAGATATCATACCGGCTAAAAGTAAGATGCAATTAGAATCGATGGTGACAATGCCAAGGTGTCATACCTGTGGAAAATCCGGATCATACAGGAAATGATAGACCATACGGTTTATTCTATACATCCTATGCGAATGTAACCTATTAAATAGTTCATCTAATGAGAAAGAATTCAAGAGTTGTTCCATACGCAAGAAGACTGATGCATCATCTAAAATAGGTCCATTCATCACAACTATCATAACGATAGGCTCCAAGATCCGTTTGTACACTCTCTATATGTAAAATCTTAAGTAACATGCATACTATCTATTCTATGGTCGAATTAGAAAATTTGAGCTCAGATGATATTGAACCATACGATTGGTATAAGAGATTCTTTGGTCGAGGCAGAGGGGATTTCTTTGAGGATATGTTTAGAGGATTTGATCAGATGGGGAGAGAGATGGAGAAGGCTTGTTAGATAAACAAGCCACGAGTTTATGACGATATATTTGATACATTTAGGATGTCGGTACAGTTTTATCGTTGATCTATCGAGGTAAATAATAAGGTGGCTTATTTTCATTTATTCTATTAGAGAAAATATCAGATTTACCTGAATTTGATTAATGCAGATAAACTAAACCTTTATTCATTATAGCAGATTCGTGAACACCAAATATTTGGTAATCGTGGGAGCAATATGAATAGGCTACATTCATCATTCCACTCTATAGTAACCCCACTTTTCTTAGTTGTTGCAACTAGTACTTCTATAATTAGTATAGCCCCACTCTCCTAGACCAGGAACAGGAGGAAAAAAGAAATTACATTTCCGAGTGACCAGTAAGAGAAGGATGACTTGAGACGGCGATTAATTCATCGAGCTTTCTTAATAGCGGACCTAAGTGTTTCCAACAGAGTTTCCAAATCCCAAGAGCCGTTGTAACGTGTATTATCAATGTAGAAAGTCGGCGTGCCATTTACACCGCTACGCACCCCACTAAGAAAATCCTCACGAACACGAGCTGCATGAACATGCGTAGACATATCATTTTTGAATCTAGCCAGATCCAATGCTAATTCACTTGCGTATTTCTCTAAATGCTTATCATCAAGTGCTTGCTGATGTTCATATAAGTAATCATGCATCTCCCAAAACTTATTCTGTGTTGCTGCACATTCG
>JBKPHJ010000453.1:0-1584 GCA_046729835.1 Thermoproteota archaeon | reverse complement strand
ATAGCGAACACTGCGATATCATTAGTTCTTCATAACTATCTCCAGAAATATCCTACTCCTGAAGATGCATTAAAGCATAGCACGGAGGCACTTGTTTCAATGTACCATTTCGAAGAAGCTGTGAAGAAAGTTAGAAACCAGAAGGAGATGAAACCAGAGGAGAAAGCAAACCTCTCGCAGTACAGATAGGATACAAAATTTTTCTCAATTGACGTCATCCATTCATCCTGTAACAGAGGTTTCTAGACCGTGAAGAGTGGATAGAAGGAATTCTGAGAAACGCAGTTGCGTTGCTCTCCCCTGCCTCTGTTCAAGGATCATTACCCATAAAGGTCGAAGATTCTGAAATTGGTTTTGGGTAGATTCATACATAGGAGATCCAGCCCGGAAAGAGTATATTCATGATTCCTCTTTTGAATTCCGGACAATGCATACGATGGAGACGTACGAATGGGTTTTCTGTCTATTTGATACTTTTAGGAAAAATCATTTTCCTAATGTACGCATGGTAAAATACGGAGAGGTTACAAGCGAACAAGTCAAGGGGAGAAGATATTTGGAAGTGGGATAAAAGTTTGCAATTCCATCATTCGCAATAACATATTGTTGTCGTACAGTAGCTTGACTTTTTTAATTCAACCCTACTTGCTGTTTTCTTATAATAACTGCCCAATCTGCCTGGCCCTATACATTATCTCTTGAAAAGTGGATTGCATACATTCGCACCGAATGTCTCTACACAAAGATTGTACATTTGATTAAAGAAATCGCTTGTTGGACCAGTTGGTGGTTGTGAATAAGGGCTGCTACTATTATTTGGTTGAAACATACTCAATTCAGACGTTGAGCCGAGCGTCACTGGAAGTCTTACTTCTTGGTTATCTCTTATAACAGTAGTTTGTACTATATCTCCTATTTTCTTAGTATCTATATATGACTTTAAGGCATCCACATTTGCTATCGTTGTATTATCAATACCCACAATTACATCTCCACCCAGTTCTAATTGGGATCCATTAATACTGGTAATTATATATCCGCCTCGGATCCCGGCTTTTTCTGCTGGACCCCCGGATAGGACGTCCACTACAAGTACTCCTCCAATGCCACCTTCTTTTTCGAAATATTGTTGGTGCTTTGTTAAATTCATTCTTTCCGCTATTTGTGAAGTGAGATTTACCGCATTTATGCCAAGACTAGGGCCTTCCTGCTGGCGCTGTTGAATTTGTTGTTGCTGTTGCTGTGTGGGCCTTGCGGCAAGAGTCATCTTAACGTCCTGGATCTTCCCATCTCTAATTATTTTTAGAACTATGTTCTCTCCAACAGATTGTTCTGCTTCAAGGTACGATAGAAGATCGTCTATCTTTCTAACAGTTACATTATCTACAGCTATAATTACGTCCCCCCCCAATTCTATTTGGGTTCCGTCCACATTCGTCAGTATGTCTCCACCTCGAATCCCAGATTTTTCTGCCGGACTACCAGCCGTAACATCAGTAACTAAGAATCCCCTTGATTCATTCAATTTCATTATGCTGGCAATTTCTGGAGAAACATCAACACCAACGATTCCTATATAGGGAT
>JBKPHJ010000452.1:0-1083 GCA_046729835.1 Thermoproteota archaeon | reverse complement strand
ATAGTTAACCATGGTGAGAAATCAAAATCTGAGAACGTAGCGAGTGCGATCCATAACAGGTATCATTTGAGGACTACGGTTCCCGATAACAGAGAGATAATTAAACTTAGGTAAAGCTGGCTATTTCCACATACTTTTTAGCCATGTAGGTGTAAGTAAACTATGAAGTTACTATGGCTATTCGATATAAATGTCTGAATTGTAACATCGTACTCACAGGTGAGGGAGCTTCTAGACATTACCTGGCTAATCCTTCTCATAAGTTAGAAAAACTCCCACCCCCAATTAAACCACTTAGAGGCAGCGATGCAAAAAGATACTAGGCCTATTGAAAAACACAGACTATGTAACAAAATTCCTACGAGATGACATTGGCATATATTGGAACATCTACTCTTCACAAATAGACTGAGGTTCAAATCAGGGACAAGAAGAAATAGTTTATAATGGAATTCCAAGAATAAAAAGTAATGACACCTTCACTATCATCAGATATTAGATGTAATATGTGTTCAACATCCCTTGTATCGCTTGAGTCAGTGTTTAACCATCTTACCTCTAGCTATCACCGAACAGAGAAGCTCAAATTAGTAAAGGAACTTAAACGAAATTGGGACGCTGATAATTTGCCGCAAGAAATTCCTTCGCTCCATAACAAGTGGAACAGTGGGCTTTGATGATGAACCATTATCTATCCTGAACCTATTTTGTAGTAAATGTCAGAAATACTACCAGAAGTAATCGAGAATGAGCCTAACAGAAATTATGATGAGCGAAAATGAAAATAGCACGGTTAGCAGTCGCTCACTGATTCTGACGGCTATAGTCGACCCTATCTGTGCCCCAATAATAGCCCCAAAAGCTAATGAACCAACAAGCAAATAGTCCGGCTGAAACTGAAAGGAATGCGTTAGTATTCCGGCCACCGCAGTGATCAGTATTGATAGCTGTGATGTCGCAACCGATTCCTGCATTGATAACTTTCTTAGACCAAAAAGTAGGGGCTGTCTCTTATACAAATCTCCGAGCCCACGAGACCTGCGAGCCAATCTCGGATTCCGTCTTCTGGTTGGAAATGGGGGG
>JBKPHJ010000451.1:0-1481 GCA_046729835.1 Thermoproteota archaeon | reverse complement strand
GATACACAAAGATTAATGGTAAAGCCAGAGTATTCCCAATTAATCATGGATGACTCTAATTATGACAGACACTTCACTGAATAACACTTCATTAACAAACTCACTGACAAGTTAAACGGACCGACGAAATAGATAACCAATTGTAAAAAAAGTTGTGTTTAGCTAATGCAATTTGTCGCTTTAGTTATAGCTTAGTCACTGTGGTCTTAGTTATTGATCTTCTTAGTCTTGTTCACCGGTAAGAGCTGCAGCATTGCCGTCGCCTTGTATCTGTGAAGCTAGATTCTGGCAGAACACATCTATTGACGTATCGCCATTGCCACAGTCGTTGACTTGTGATGCTGCTTGGCTCTTGTCTGCAAATGCATTGTCTGTCGCAATTACTGTTGCTGCAGCTAGCATTGCTACCATTGCTGCCATTACTACTAGATATTTGTTCATATATCTGTTAACTAACTGAGTATAGTGTTTATCTACTTTATGAAAATTCGGGAGCTTACATTTATCTGATATTTGTTCTATTAGATAATAATGAAAATCAGTCACGTAGTTATTTGGGGATGACAATTAATGCATTGCCCTAAACACTCTTCTTCTGAATACACTCTTTTGAACAGCATACGCGAGAAAAATACTCATCTTGGTATCAATAGCATGACTTAGAGATGGCTTTAGTGTCTTCAATACCATCATGACGTTATGGTACTTGTTTGTCCATTCTCATCAGTTGCTGTTTCTTGTTTTCGATAGCTTTCTGGCATTGTTCTATGGTCTGTCCAAGATCACGTAATTGTGCATTCCACAGTGTGATAGTATTATTCAAATCTCTCTTCTTCCATTCGAGTTCTATAACATCACCCGTCAGTCTTTGAATCTTGTTTTCTAAAGTTGGTAAATCATGATCGGTATATCAGTCGTCATACGGTAAATAAGTATGTATAACCATTTTATTTGATGTTGTTTGTTATCCATTAAATTCTAGTACCGCAAAGCTTCCAAACATGCACGCTGATGGTACGAGCATTGAACAAGCTATGCCATTAGCTGTGTGCCGAATAGTTTTTATTATAAGCAGTTAATTCTGTTCATTCCGCATAAAGAGCTAACGCATAGATCTTCGCTCTTTTTCAAACCATTTCCGCTTTTGTGACATAGTCTTTCTTGTACTTGGACGGTCCATCCACCATGTCACAAGACGATTGCACTTACCACATCTCAATTCTATTCTTGAACCATTTATCTTATAGTATTCTATCCGATTAGCACCATCCGGTTTACAGACACAGTCTTCTGACCTTGATATGTGCTTCGAATTCAAAATATTATAATCAGATTTGATCTCATGATGCTATCAAAATATGTGGCTGTTTAAACTGTTTGAACATAAGCAGTTAATATCAGCACTTATAAGCATTAATTCTGGCTAGTTGCCATTCGATCCAAATAATTGGCTATTTCTTCAAATGTTGAACCAGAGTCAT
>JBKPHJ010000450.1:0-2798 GCA_046729835.1 Thermoproteota archaeon | reverse complement strand
GGCTAGAGAAGACTAATGTTTCTGAAAAACGTAGACTAACGGCTTTTTGGATATCCTTTGAACTCGTAAGCGAAACTATCCTCTGTTATCAGCGCACTATGATAAGCTGCGTTACATCTGGGACACACAGAGTGTACGCTTATACATTCTATACAAAAATCACCAGCCTGAAGGTATTCGTAATCATCCCCAGTATAGAAACAGGTCTCACACACTCGCTTCAAGTCAGCTTCATTCGCATCTGATCATATTTAACAGTTAGGATAGGATTTGGTTAGAAATGTCCCTTAATTTACGAGCCATGCATTTATCTTCCCATACGATGTCTATATGGCACCCATTCTCTTCCTTAATTCGAGTAAAAAATGGAGGTGCTGGCAGCAACAAATTGAAGTGAGACGTCCTTCCCGGTCATACACGAAATATTGTAAATCTAACGACACTTCTTCAGTTTGTGGACAGCGACTACACCATGAAATGATTGCCGCTTGAAAGAAAGACAGCTCTACTTCAGCTGCTTTTAATCGAAGCGAGCCTAGTAACGACCGAATGACCGTTTTTTATGTGCGAATTGTGGTGCAATCGTGTCAGTTCAATGACCTTATGATCTGAGAAATAGTCAGAATTATATCTGGCCAAGATCGTTTTGCAATCATGGCAGAAAACCTCCTTGAATTCCATTCGTATATAATACAATCACTACACATTCATTTAAATGATGAATTTAATTTTCTGCCTCAATTCTTGACGTGACTGGGGCTCACCTCACTTCCATGATGAAACTTGTTTTCTTTCAAGAGAAACTTAGACGCTTTATAATAAATCACTTCACCTCTTCGTTCTATGACTGCTAGAACCGAATTCTTTGCCATCTTTGTAGTCTGATCGATTAGGTCGTAAAGCTCCTCAATTTTAAGGTTAATCCCTTCGTTAAGTGCATAAACCAAATATTTTGAAGGTTTTTTCAAATACTCTCCTCTTTCATAGACCCTAAAGTCGATGCCAAATCCAAATCCATTTTTCACTACATATCCTCTACTACGCAGGTCACGATACACTAGAAATTTTGTAAGTATGTTGGAATCATGTCTTAGCATGATCCTTAGAAGCTCTTCGAAATCCAGGACGGTCTTCTGAGTGGTTCTTATTAGCAGCTTCTTAGTAAATACAAGATACAATGATTCGCAAAAGTTAAGTGTGTATCTGAAATCTTCACTTTCACCAAATCCTTTGGATCTCAGCTGATCTTGGAACCTCGGTTCCTTAACTGTAATCTTGAATTCCTTGATGGAGATGGTCGCCTCGATAGAATAGGGAATGTCAAGTTCTGAACTCTCAACATCAACAGACATAACGAATAAATCGGGCCCAGTCCACATTTAAGCATTAAAATAGGTGCGAGGTATTGAAAGGATCTAACTATAGAGATATGCGCGGCATGCCATATGTGAGAAGAGAGTACATTCGTGGCAAACCGCAACTAAAGATTGCTCGATTTTCATCAGGTGAATCTAGGAATGATTATGACTACAAGGTAGAGCTTGTGGTTGCAGAAGGTCGGCAGATTAGGCATAACGCTCTAGAAGCCGCAAGACTAGGCGCAAATAAGACCTTAGCCAGAGCAGGCGAAACGAGTTTCTTCTCGAGCATTAGAGTATATCCTCATGTTATTTTACGCGAAAATAAGATGATCGCAACGGCTGGAGCAGACAGATTGCAAGAAGGCATGAGGAGAGCCTTCGGTAAGGCTACAGGGTTAGCAGCTAGAGTTGAAGCGGGACAGACGGTCTATGAGGCATATATTACTGCGGAAAATCTTCCTCTTGCTAAACGGGCCTTAAAGGTTGCTGCAGGAAAGCTTGGATGTTTGACTTTTACGAAATTTACTCAGCTTCGCCAGAATGAATCAGGAGAAGAGGAGTAACGAACAAGTCGCAGCTCTAGTCACAATCTTTATCTTTTATCCTACGGATTACTGGTTCAATGTATTTCGTAGTTGCTGGGACACGATTAACCTGGGGAAATACTTGCTATATCTGCCATACAGCATCTAGAGTATTCTCAGTGGCACCGCTTTAAGAACAGATACAGCATCAGTCTCTGCTCCTACCATAAGTGTGTAATTTCCAGGCTCCAGGTCTTGAGCAGGCGTCACTATGAAACTTACCTCTCGGCTTTCACCCGGTTCTATGTCAAACGAATCCTGACTAAATACTCCTGAGAGATTACCTAGATTACCAGTTGTGGTAAAGGATCCTGCTGCCAGCATACGTACTGTGGTGGAGTTCGTACTTGCAGTAACGTTTATTTTGACCTCATCATTTTGTCCTCTAGCTAAAACGATGCTGCTAGGCTGAACAGAGACGGAGATGGGCGTCTCTCTATCAGTCAGTACCCTACCAATCTTATTCTCTGACCATTCTGTGAACCATACTTCATCATTATTCTTACCTACGTCAAATTGTAACGCATTGCTTATTCCACATTGCATCTGACTATTTTTGCATGGTCCCCACAGTTTGTTTTGTGAGGGAATCCAATATTCCGTCAGTGTCAGATTTCTCGGGTCGAATTTAGCTATCTTGTTTCCTGTATGCTCATTAAACCATAATGTACCATTGGAATCTGACTTTATCCAATATGGTAAAGTGTAGGCTGCGTCCAAAGTCGTACCAAGTCCCAAAGTCCTAGGAGATGCAGGTGAAGTTGTAAATTTAGTGATGTTTCCTAAAATTGGATCCAACTTATAGAAAATACTAGTCCCATGATCAGTAACCCATAGTTTGCCTCTGGAGTCA
>JBKPHJ010000449.1:0-1216 GCA_046729835.1 Thermoproteota archaeon | reverse complement strand
ATGGTAATTTTATTGCGAATTAATGGTGCATTTTCTGTGCATGGTTCGCCTACTCTCTTGCGATATGCTAAATAATCATCGATTGCGACAGCACATTCTGGGCTACAAAACGTATAGTAACGATTACTTTTATAGACCCAGAACACGTATAAAGAAAATTGACTAATTTTATTCAGGTCACCAATTCTTAATCCAGGAATTGCCCCGATGCGCATACCTGTTGACGCCAATAGGAGAAAAAATAACCCTGCTCCGTTCATCGCAGAATGATAGAATCCTTTGAATCTCTTCAGGGGTGTACGGTCTATCATTACATGAATTCCCGTTATCATCAGAAGGCAGAAATCGCTTTATCTTTCGAGTATTGATTTGAATGTCGTTCATTTCGAAGGAGAGACGGAGCATAGGCAAGACAGGCAAAAGTGATTGTCCGCTGTTCCATATTGATAAGGATCCTTTCCACAACTAGATGAGATAAAATGCATTATTAGAAAACAAAAGCAATTCATGACCTGGTAAACCATTTAGCAACCATTTTAGATAGATGAACCCAAACTAAAGACCGAGTCACCTCTCTGAAAACATATCTGTTGTAATAATATTGCTAAATACTATATTTTTCTGTTTACTGGGTTCTTTGTATTAATCATTTAATCGATCTCTAAAGTCTACTATATCGCTTGTCAACAACCTTAGTCGACTTATGCAAAACTGGGCGCAGTAATAATCTCTTATTAATTTCCTTCATTATCCAATTGTCGTAATATTGCCATTTGACAAGTATATACACATCTGCCATTTTAACTCCTTCAAAGGAGTCAACTTTGGCCAGAACTGAATCTACTTTGAATACATTTTCACCACAGAGTACGAACGTCAACCGATCATTAGGATCGATTATGCTAGGATGGTACAGGATGTTTTCTTGAAATTCCGAGTACATATGTTGACGGACATCGCGATAATGGGATTTTGCAACAATTATTGGAATAGCAAATCGAATGTACCCTATCATGGCAGCTGGATCGCATTGAAGAGAGAATTCTAATAAACGCCCCTCCTTCATCCTTTCGAGGCGTCTTGTCGTGGTCTTTTCGGAAATCCCAAGTTCTTTCGCAATCTCAGATATCTCCGTCCTAGCACCAGACAGCAGCAAACATTTTATTATTCTCAAGTCTGTTTCCCTTGGTTCCGTAGATACAGAGAGTTCACTAAC
>JBKPHJ010000448.1:0-1085 GCA_046729835.1 Thermoproteota archaeon | reverse complement strand
TAATCATGTCTTCAGTGAGGTCTTTAGACTTTTGATTGGATATGTCTATTCCAATTTCATTCATTACCTGTATTGCAAGTGGATTAATCTGCGATATCGGTTTAGTGCCTGCACTTAACGGTTCATACCCTTTCGGAGCATGTTTCCTAAAGAATCCCTCTGCTATTTGGCTTCTACCTGCATTCTCTACACAAACAAACAGCATTGTTTTCTTTGTCTTAATTTTTGATTTTGTACCAAATGAAGCATAATTTGCAGAATCATGTTATAATATGCTATTGAAGAGTTATGCAAAGACTATTGTATAACTCTGATTGGCATTGTTGTAGTCGAGGTTATTATTGAAAAAAAAATAAAGGGTCGATCTGGTTATGCTGTTTAGACAGGCACTGGCAGATACCGTGTCTCTTTACCTAAGCCAGATCTACTTATTCTCAGTCATGTGTAACAATCCATGATAATAGAAAGATTTGTTCCCATGCTGCTGAATGCATAAATAATCTATCATCAGTCTTCAAATTTGATGCAAGACCATGAATAGATCCTGATGGTGCCAATGTAGAAGATACAATACAAACAATAAGAAAAAGTCCCTCTGGTGCTCTGAGTGCCAGACTAGGCCATTGATGATAAGGACCAAAACGAAAGAGATCCAATGGTTACTGTTTCAGAGAATGGTCGTTATCTAATAACTGGAGGTATTGATCTAATAGGAGGTAATATACAATGAGCGGAAGGATCTTCAAGAGAGCATTATACTCTTTGCAGATGTGGTGCTTCTAACAACAAACCTTTTTGTGATGGTATGCACAAGTCAATCAAATTTGTGGACGATAATGAATAAAAAATATGGCATGATATGTTAGGCAATCAAATCTTATTGGAATGAGAACTCATATTAAGTATCTTTTATTATATTAAACTATGGCTGCAACAACATTTCTGGTTTTTTATAGATTCAAGAGTATGAAAAGTGATGAGGCGACTAAAGCTAAAACTGAGTGGAAAGATTTTAGAAGTAATTTACCGTCCGGAATAGAATTAATTGGTGAATATGATCATGCTTGGGGAACAGAATATAACGG
>JBKPHJ010000447.1:0-2291 GCA_046729835.1 Thermoproteota archaeon | reverse complement strand
TTCCTTGAATTGTTCTTCAAACTCTTTTTCCATGCGACTACGCATCTCATCGAAGCTTCTAAATACATCTCCAAAACCTGATCTGCCGCCAGTCCCTTGCAAGTATTTCTTAAACCAATCATAAGGCTCTATGTCCCAGAAACTCATTATCTAATATATCACCAGCATATATTTGCTGTCATCAGATAATTTAAGTGTTACTAACTCGACATGAGTAACAGGTGCGTCCGACGTTCTACAGCTATGATGGATTCCCTGCAATGATATAACCATCTCCGCAAAGAATATATATAATAAACACTCCCTGTTAGTAACAGGGAATATACATAATTTGAGAGATGAAAAGACTAGGACAACATGTATGAGAATACAAATGAGGGTAAATTAGCACCATGGTACGAGAAAAAATGGACATTGCATCATCTCCAGCCGATACTAGTGTACTCCTAGATGTACTGGGTAATGAAACAAGAAGAAGGATTTTGAATTTGATATCACATGAACCTATGTATTTTAATCAGCTAGCTAGAGAAATGGGGACAGGTCAACAGGCCATCTTGCGTCATGTGAAGATTTTGGAAGATAGCGGTCTGATAGAATCCTATGCCGGAAGAAGTGATCTAGGTGCGCCAGACAGAAAATACTATAAACTCAATTCCTCATTCAGCCTGAGTATTTCAATTTCCCACGATAATTTTACGGTAAGAAACCAAGATATCATGGAACTAAGACATAAAGAAGCGCATGCCCTTTACAGGAATTTCGATAAACTTAACTCTATTACTCTTCAGCACGGTGATAGTCCGAAGGAATCCGAAGGCAAAAATGCAAGACACAGTAAGCGAAGATCAACGATTCCCCTGGGCCAGACTCTTTCTAAGTTACAGGAGGCTCTGGAAGATACGGAAGCTCAAATTCTGCATCTAGAATCTCGTTTAAACGATCTTCGTGCATTAAAACAGAGAATCATAAAGAAGATACACGATATAGAGAAAGAGAATTTTGATGATATCGAACGTCGTCTTATATGCTCTATAATGGAGGGACCGATACCTCGAAAAGAAGAGCTACGATCTATTTCAGATTTCGCAGAAATCTTGGATATGAATGAAAGAACCATAAGAAGTGCTATATCTCGGATCACTGACAAACTAGAAATGGGAACCAGTATTCAGGAATTTTTCAAGAATTTAAGTTAGAGAAGTATTTCTTTAGTAGGGTCAAATGAGGGCTTGCAGTTCTATGATTGGAAAGATCTTATAAATCCGACTGCCAAATCAATTTCGAGAATAGTTATTGATTTCAATCGTGCGATAGGTCTACCACAGAAGATTGGTCATGTAGTCCACGTTTTCTTAGATGGGAAAGACCGAGCGGGAATGTACCAAATACTGGAATCTGACTGGGTGATGCATTTAGGATGGCGTTACAGTTTTATCGATAATCTAACCCATCGCATCATTTTTACAAAGGCTGAAAACATAAGCAGAGATCTTCCTAATCTTTATAAAATAAATCTATTTCATGATGTATAATGAAGATTACAGGAGCTATGGGCAAGACCCAAACTATGACTGAGGATGAAGTTGAGAGGTTTCTCAAAAGCAAGTTGAACTTGCAGTTGGCTACTATCGATGAAATGGGAGATCCTAATTACTAGAACAGCTTTAGTTCATCATCCCAAATGGGTAGTAAACTTTAAAGCAAAAGAAGTGATCTACACTAGAAAAATCTTGGCTGCGTCAAATACGCAGTATCTGCAGGTATCCGCTGAAATAGAGGACGATTTGCAGCCCTGTAATTTGTAGAAGATAGTTTCTGCTAGTCTAGGAGCACAGAAAAAGCATTTTCTATTAGTAACAATACCTTGTGAAACTATTGTATAGTATATAGTTCTAGAATAACGCGATGAACTTGTTCATAGATAGAAGAATTGTTATGACAACAATTTTATATTTACATGCTTAGGAAAAAGTCAGGCTGAAACATTTCATCAATTACAATGATTAGGATTACCATTTATCCTCAAGTCTTTCCTTTTCTTTCACGTATACTTAATAGTGATGACAACGTCACGTAAAGAAATTATGTTGGATGGTCTACAAGAATGCGATGAAAAATATGAGTGGTGGTTGAATGAATTACGCTCATTTAGCTCAAAATGGGGCTGGTCTTGGTGCAATGTGGGGAAAGGAGAAAGCTATTGAAATGCTTAAGGATGCTGGCTTTAGCAATGTTGAGGTCAAAACACTTCCTCACGACTTTCAGAACTACTATTACATTGCAAAGAA
>JBKPHJ010000446.1:0-9839 GCA_046729835.1 Thermoproteota archaeon | reverse complement strand
GTGGACAGGTAGACGTTCTTAGGATGAATAAATAGCTGAGAACACTCATAATAGTGAACATCCGGGGCCCGCTGACTGAAATCCTATTTTTCTTTTCATAATACCTGTTTAGATTCTTTTTCAACTGCCCTGCTCATGCATGAGCCTGGGTCGACATCAGTTTCTGGATCTTTAGCGAGGCCAGCTCTGCTTTTCGATCTAACATCAAGAGCTCTGAATTTTGGGAAGATGATTGTGCAGCTAATTGCCTCTCGGAGGATAATTTAAGAGCAACAAAATCCAATACTTCAATTTCCAATTTCATGGTCCTGAATCGACGCGCGAAAGTAGATTGCAGATTTTCTTGACCTCATCATCTCAGTGTGAAATGTGTTCGGTTATGAGTACTGCTCAAACTAAATAAGAACGAGTAAGAACATGTAAACTTACGAAAGCAGTTCGTTGATACCAACCACTCGCGCACAATATCTACATTTGAGAACAACATTCTGCTTGTCTATAATGTCTATTGACGGCCTAATATAGTCATCACTATTGGTAACGCATTTGAGATTTGGACAACGGAATATACCAATGATCTCGTCTGGAAGTTGTATTTTTCTCTTCTCAACAACCTTGTAATCGCTTATGATATTGATGGTAGCCCTTGGAGCTATAAGAGCGAGTTTATCAGTCTCATCCTTTTTGAGGAGTCTATTCTCTACTTTTATCATGTCTTTCTTATCATGTTTACTGCTTGGCACATTTAGAGCAACTGTGATTACGTTACCTTCCATCCCCGTGATATTTAGTATGCGCAAGACAGTGAGAGCCTTTCCTGATTCGATATGATCTATGACCGTGCCTTCCTTAATTCTCCGTACCAGAAGCTGACTCGAATCGGACATAGTAGCGCAGACACATACATGAAATAAATAGTATGTGTGAGCTCCCTTATCCGATCTTAAATATATTGGGAGTATTCCTTCTAACACCGGCAAAAAGGATCTATCGTCGAAGGACATGTCCTTATACCGCCCTCTTGACTAGGCAGAACTCGAATGCCAAGGAGTATAGTATGGCGATACAGGTAAATGTGAAAAGTGCATTCTCGACGAAATATCGATAAAACGACAAGATTTTTTCTATGCCAGTTTTAAGACGAAGATCCTACGGTGAACAGAGGCTAAGTTCCAAATCCTCCCTCATAAATGTAGAATTTCCATTTATATTGGAAGGTTATCGTAAATACGTAAATGTTGTAATCTAGAATTCTCTTGTACAGAGTAATCAACAAACCCAAACAGTATCAATAGTATCTAATTTACATTTGCTCTGCAGTATCTAATTTACCTCGGTAGATTTTGTAATGCTAGGATTCAACTCATTATGTTCAAATGGTTGATCGCGCCTAAACAGTGTAGCATCAGGTACTTTACTACCTAACCTGTATACCCATTCTTTTCCCTTCCTCAGTCTAGTTAGCTTTCCCTTCTCACAGTATCTCGACAAATAAGTAGAGATGATGCTTAATTGTATAGGCTCTACGTATTCGGATTCGTACATTTCTAAAATATCTGATGAAGTAAATGCGTTTAGATGGAACTTGTTTGCTACAATACTCCAAATTTTATCTCCGACCGAAATTGGCCGGGATTCATCGACCATGCCATTTGCCTTAGAATAAATCCCGCTAGTCTCCTGATTACTTTTATTGTAGTTAGTAGTCTTCCCATCTATCATATTCATGAATTCATAAAGTTTGAGAATCTTTGTTTTCGATATACTCCCTTCCAACGAGAGGTTATACCTTCCTCCTTCCTCATCTTCCATTTCTATTCTTATTTTTTTCTTCCCTTGATTCAATTTCGGAAACTAAACTACAGAGTCATGGCTCGCATTAAGTACTTAAGGCGTTGTGTCACAGTTTTGATGACTAATAGATGAGCTTTAATTAGCTATGTATCTAATCCAAGAGATACGAGTGCAAGGTTCTAATGTGTATTTCTAACCATCCAAGAATCTAACATAATTTAAAAGTAGAGAGCAGAATATCTACTTGAACCCCAGCAACCAATTACTAGCAGTTATTGGCACTGGTAAAGAAAAAAAATAAAAATAGCGTATATAGCATTACGATGCTATACCTAGTGGCTATGGTTCCCGTTGAAAGTTTGCATAATGCAGTGGTAATAATTTCAACTTTTCCTAATGAAAAGTCACTGCGAGATACTGCCTATGAGGTGATTGTAAATGCAAAATCTTGTGCGTGTGTAAGTTACACTCAAGTTAGATCTTTATACTGGTGGGAAAGGGAGCTACATGATGAAGAGGAGGTTATTGCACTATTTAAAACTACCAAGATGAGGGCAAGAGAATTGAGAAGTGGAATTGAAAAACGACATCCTTACGATGTTCCAGAAATAATAGAAATTGTAGCGGACAAGACATCTGAGCCTTACCTCGACTGGTTGATTGGATCAACTACAATCACATTGGACCGCAAGAAGAGAAGAACTCAACACAGGAAAGCTCAATAGAGGCATAGTGATCGATGAACAAAATGATATGCTATTCCCCTATTAGTGCTATGCGATCCAATCTGATGATGATTCTCTCATCTGTTGATGTCATACCTCAAAAGAGAAACTATTCCGCCGAGTGACGATACCCTCATTCCAATATCTGTAGAAGAGTCTATGGCAAACGTTGAAGCCCCGTAAGCTTCAACCATATTCAATAAGTTGACCAGGTCTTCTTCGGCGACCGTCCCAAATATCGAACTGGAAAATATCAATGATTCTACGGCACGCATAGAGGCTGCATTTGCTACCTCCGTAAAGCCCATGGCGAAACGATTTTCCCCCTTGCTTACGAAAATCATGACGTTATCCAAAAGCGATGACACTTTAGAGATCTTGCTATTTTCCATAACTTCCTTCATTTTAGGAGAGCGGGTGAATACAAAGATTCCATCTTCTCCAGCTACGTCGATTCCTTCAACGATGTAAATAAAATCTCCCATGTTCTTTTCCTTCTTTGTCAAAAAGTTGGACAGTCTTCTCTTTGTTTCGCCCGGTCCAAAGATAATTACCTTATCCTTTAGGCCTGCCCCGTCCTCTAAGCTTAATTGAGTCTCTATAATTTTTTGTATTTCCTCGAAAAACTGCTCAGAGTCTCCCGATTTAGAGGCTTGAGTCTGGTATCTTTTTCCACTTCGGCCAGAATAGATATTTGGAACTATTCCTAAATGTGTTCCAGTCAATTTAGCCACAGCACACTCTTGGAGATCTACAGCTACGAGAATGTAGAGTGACGAATCTGTGAATCGATTCATGATATTCATCTCCAAGTCCAGCCATTTTCTCTTCTTTTCAATTGTAATGCTATCTCCTATTCCTATTGTTATTGAATGATGAGAGCCTTTGGGTACCGAATCGTTACTTGCGTTGGAAATTATTCCTTTAATCCTAAGTCTATCAACCATACTATCGAATCCCAAGCTTTCGACTTTAAGCCAAACTTTGACACTAATTCGTTGACCACGATCTGGACGAGAGTATTCCTTCTCTTGCTTAATAACTCGAGTAGTGTTTGCTATAATTAGATCATCACTCGATAATATTCTTCTTATACTGAAAAGATCATCTGCATCCTCTGGAATCATAAAATAGGCTTTCTCAGCTGATCCCTTTATTTCCTTGACGATCATGTGATAATCATAATCTAATAATCGGATCGGTAGTTTTCCTATAAGCCGTCCAGTTGCGGCCTACTGGGATGTTGTAGGTCGAACCGATGATGTCGTTGATGGTGGTGGTGTTGATGGTGGTGGTGTTGATGGTGTCGCTTGACTAGTGTGCTCAGGTGATACTATCGACTGATCTACCTTCTCCGAGGTCCTTCTAGACTGGGAAGCTCTTAAGTAATCGTCGACCCACTCTTGAGTCAGCACTCCTGATTCAACCAAATTTACCAGTGCATTGGACGAAGCTTCCCCTTGGACTTTTCCTATTTTTTTTCTCGTCTGCCTCCACTTGAGCCGAGTATTCCCACTCTTTGATGAATAGATAATGCCCAGGATCTCCTTGGCGTTTACGAACGTCATTTCCCTTATCCGTTTCAAAGTAACTTTATCAGCTGCTTCGATATAGATGGCCCCAGGGCCTTCTTCTCTTTCAGGAAAAACTTCGTAGTCTTTGAGATAACTCTCCGGAATAAAGGATCTACAGGTACTAACAATGATGAACTTCCGAAAACTTTCAAGAGAACACGTAGTCTCTATGACAACCAATTCATGTTGTAAGATGGGTTCAGCTCCTTATCAAGTTTATGAAGACTGGCACAAAATTTCAGATGCGTCGAGCCGAAGGTGACAAACTCCAAACTCAAGATCCTCGTCACATTTGATATCAGCAGGGCTTTTCTTGTCATCGTTTGTCAATTTAAGCATCTAGATTAGACATAATTTAAATGTCATTCGACATTTTGTCTCATGTGATTAATATCTGCAGCGAGTCTGAACTAGATATGTAGATGAATACAAGCAGATAATTTATGATTCAGTATCAAGGGGTATCTGCCTCACCTAATGTACAGTGAACGTAAAAGTAGAAGCTAAGATGCTAGGCTCCAGCCATTCCGGTTCTCAATTCAACGCCTTTATGATCCTCGTTTGCTGAAAGCTCTTCTGCAGCTTTGTGCATTTCTGACATAGCACAACCCATCTGTGCTTGTGATTTCCCTCTCCTCATGATCCCGCGATAAAGACCAGCTTCCAATGTCTGCCCATGTGCCTTTTCCCAATCCTCTACTGGTATGCTGTACTTCTTTTGTATCCTGTCCCTATACCACTCTGGTATTACGTTAAATGCACAGAATGGTATGATCCTCAGATCAGGTGTCAAATAGTGTATATCGCATCTTTGAAGGCGCTCTAAATCTTCATTATATTTATCCTGGAAATGCATCATTCCTAGGAAAAGAGATCTCCCATGCCATGAGCCTACCGAATCAAAGTTACGTTTAAGTAGTATGCTAGAAAACATCTTTGCCAGATCTAATCCCCTTGGTTGCTTGCTTTTGTCAACAAACTGGCTGATCTTCCTCATTACTTCAAACATTTTCCAATATCTATTCGAACCGGACTTGATTTCGTCAACTTTCTCTTCAAAATATTCCAATAGTCCTTTAATGTCTACAAAAGACGTCAATGGGACCAGCTTCCTCGACTCAATATCTTCAAAGACGTACGTTCCTGCTCCGCAGGCAAAGTGAATAGACAATTCGTATTTTGGCTTCTTTGAGAATGCTTCAATGACATTCGTCATGGGCATGCATGAAGGCACTGGGAACCAACCATCTGAGGGAATTTCGCCATTTGTCTGTTCCTCTATCCTTTCGATACAATCTGGGATCGTGATCCTGTATTTCTCACGTTCCTTCTTTGACATTCTGCCTGTCAATGAAACGGGCTGGAAATTGACGGCATGAACAACATCCATGCTCTTTTGAGCATACCGTATAATCCCTCCAAGTTCATGGTCGTTTATCGACTTGATTACAGTAGGGACAAAAACAACAGTCATTCCACACTTCCTGGCAGATTCCAACGTGTATGGTACTTCCCAGTGATTCTTTGGATTGGTCCTAGGGGTCACACCGTCGAAAGAGAGGTACAGATTACTCACACCTGCACTTCTCACTTGACGCATTGTCTCGGGAGATAACGCTAGCTTTATACCATTGGTGTTTAGCTGGACGTGGTCTACCCCTTCCTCTTTAATGATCTTGATTATATCGGTAATATCATCACGCAACATTGGTTCTCCACCAGTGAGTTGTATCGAATTTCCGGCTATAGGCCTTTCAGCCTTTAGAGTTTTCATCATGGCTCTCACCTGTTCATGAGAGGGCTCGTAGAGATAGGCTCCCTCTAATCCCTTCTTCACGTAAAAGAAACAGTACCAGCATGTGAGGTCGCATCTGTTAGTGACAATCATATTGGCAAGTCCAGAATGGGATAAATGGTTGGTACAAAGCCCGCAGTTATTAGGACATGCGCATTTATCGACCATGACATTTGGCGACTGTGCGCCTTTCCCGTCCATCCAGTATGTGCTAAACTTCTGGTACATCTTGTAGGAGCCAAAGTACAACTCTTCGCACTCCCCATGAGATGGGCATGTCTTTGTCATGTATACCTTCCCTTCTCGTTCAAAGACCTCTGCATCCAAGATCATGTTGCAATCCGGACAAATACTCTGTGTGTGTCTTATGGTTTTTTTAACTCCAGTATTTTTACTAGAAATATTCGCAATTTGAATTAGTTCCATCTGTATCTACCTTTTTTAGACAAACCGCAATGCGCTTTAATTTGTATATAAACATAACCTTACAAATCATAAGGTGAATAGGATAGATCTGATTTCCTTTTTTGTATTCGACCTGCCATCCCTTTACGTGTGAATCCATGAAATATGTTGTCTTGCTAGTCTGATTCTTAAACATCCCATCTCAGGAATAAATATATTAGAATTATCATATCCATTTTTTAAGGACCTTAATGATAATTAGCGACAAGTCAAGGAGAGCAATGGAGAGCCTTGGCTTGACAGGCTATGAAATCAAAGCGTATTTGTCCATCCTTCAAGAAGGCCCGGCCATAGCTTCAGATATCAGCAAGAGATCTGGAGTTCCTTATTCAAAAATATACGAAGTCATCAACAGCCTAGAGGACAAAGGCTGGCTAGAATCGAGCAGCTCAAGACCTCAGAAATTCTTTCCGAGATCTCCGCCAAGTGCCTTGGCGGCCATGCGGATCAGAATGGAAAATGGAATTAAGGATAATGAGAATTTAATTATAAGCGAACTGTTGCCTATATACCAAAAAAGAGGAATCAAGGAAAGACCGGAAATATGGGTTGTTCGAGGCATACACAACATTGCTGGGAAGGTAAATGAAATAATACTCGACTGTCAGGCAGAATTACTGATAGCTCTTCCTGAAGTAGCTGAAAATATTGCAAAAACTGCTCAACCGATGCTCAGAACGTTGTATGAGAAGGGGGTTAACATATCGGTGCTCGCATCTGGAAGGACAAGCTCTGATACGGTACGCGCTATATCGAGAATAGCCGAAGTCAGAGTAAAAGACCATATGTTTGGCGGGGGAGTTATTGGAGATGGTAGGCAAGTAATGCTCTTGCTTGGAGAAGGCGGCAGTACGGAAAATAGTGGTTTTGAGCCAATAGCTATCTGGGCTGAACATTCGGGACTTGCTGGTCTTGCAAAGGATTATTTCGAATATTTATGGGCCGATGCAGACAATAAATCTAAGGGTTAGAGATTGCTATCCTTAGAGTTAAACACGAAACAAATTACCGAACTTAGAACCTAGAGTCTAGAGTTGCCAGCATTATATGTTATGTTCAAACCTGCACAAGATTTAAGTTGACGAACCTAACGTTTTACGGTTATGTCTACTATGAGATATATTCAGATTGAGCCCCAAGGAGAGGTGTGTCTACTACGTATCAATAGGCCTGAGGCTTTAAACGCTATGAACACAGATGTTATCGCCGAATTGTCAAGATCGATTGATATAGTTGGAGTCGATGATTCCATTAAGGTTGTCATAATTACTGGCTCAGGTGACAGATCATTCTGTGCTGGTGCAGATATAGCGTATATGGTGAATATAGATCCGATGAAGGCAGAAAAATATGCTTCTTCTGCTCAAGGAGTCCTAAACAAGATTGAACGCCTCGAGAAACCTGTTATCGCTGCAGTCAACGGATTCGCCTTGGGAGGAGGATGTGAACTGGCGATGGTATGTGATATAAGAATAGCTTCTAGCAATGCAAAGATCGGTCAGCCCGAGGTTACTATTGGAATACCCCCAGGTTGGGGCGGTACTCAGCGATTAGTGAGATTAGTAGGCCCAGCAAAAGCAAAAGAGCTAATCTTTACAGGCAAGATGATTTCTGCACAAGAGGCTCATGAGATCGGACTAGTCAACAGCGTGGTGAGTCTGGATAAGGACGATGAAATGCCTCCAGAAGCGGATGATAAATCAGATCCAAAGAAAGAGAAAGAACGCGCAGCTGAAATCGCAAAGATTCTCAATAAAAAACTGATAAATGAGTGTACAGCTCTTGCAAAGGAAATTACAAAGAATGGTTATACAGCCATTAAGGTAAGTAAAATGCTAATAAACAAGGCATTGGATACAGATATAGATACAGGATTACGTCTGGAAATTTATGGATGGGCACTCTGCTTTGCCCATGAGGATAGACAGAAGATGATGTCAGCATTTCTGAGTAAGAGTAAGAAGTGATAATAGTCAAGATCAGCTTTTCTATATGATCGCGTTTGCTATAAAGGATATGTACTGGACATGCTGCTTGGGGAGGTAGCCAACTGGGAAGACCCTGATTCTTGAATTTTTTACTTCACTTATGAACATAGAAGTACGAAAAATTTCGAGTCATGATAAACCTTTAATAGCTATAATTTCGCAAGTCTTTGATTCAATTTAGTTGTAAATAAAACTCTATATGTTTTATTTACAACTGACTATTCTTGCCCCCTCGCTTGGGGAGCATTTGATCGTATTGCAGTTCAAGCCACACGTACCGAATCCTGTTCTCATAGAATTTGCAACTGCCTCTAAGCAATCATCGCCAGAGATAAAAGAGACTACAGACGGACCGGCGCCGCTTATAGTAACTGCCAACGCCCCAGCTTGAAGCGCATTTTTTCTGACCTCATCGAAGCATGGAATTAGGTGCTTACGAGATGGCTCTACTATTGCATCTTCAACACCTCTTGCTATCATGTAGACATCTTTTAAAAGAAACCCTGCTACCACGGTTGCAGCATTAGAAACGTTAAGAACAACCTTACTTAAAGGCACACTATCTGGCAATACCTTTCTAGCGAGTTCAGTTTTTTTGGGAGGAACATCCAAAGATGGGATTGCGAAAACAAGGCGTAGATTCTTTGGTGCCTCGATATTTATAAATTCTTGTGGGGTTGCAAAGGCGCGAACCAACACAAAACCTCCTAGTATTGATGCTGCAACGTTGTCATAATGTAGGGACCCGGCACTCGCTTTCTCACCCTCAGCTGCACATCTGATAAGATCTGGTTTTGAAATACGAAGGTTCAAGAGAGCGTCGAGTGCCACAACAGCAGCAGCCGCGGAGGCGGCGCTACTCCCCATGCCAAAGCCTGGGGGAATGTTCTTTTTTACTATAACTGAGAACGATCCTTTAATGTCAAAATCCTTTAAAATCTTCTGTATGGCTAATCCGGCTGAATTCTTATTTGTTTCAACGGGGATTGATCTGCAGTATTCGCCAGTTACTTCTATATGAACTGCGCTGGAGACACCGGATGCGTGTTCTACGACATCTTCTAATGCTTTAGTGTTATTCAGGTGCTTATTAGAAGTTCTATATATTGTGACATAATCCTCGAATGCATCCACGGCGAGGCCGAAAATGTCAAATCCAGGACCGAGGTTGGCAGTGGAGGAGGGCGCTGCTGCTGTAACAGAATAAGATGAAGATAGACCTGTGCTTTTACCTTGCATTGCTAATGGATTACCTGTGGCTTTTATTCCTATTATCGGTATTATTATTATTATTATTATTATTTCTATCCTGCACTTCACCTATTCAGTGGATCAGCATATGTAACCTGGTTCTTTATTCTCTCTTGTCCTCTCCTTGGGTGATGATTCTTGCTATTTCAGCTATCAGATTAATCATCCCACTCATAGTCAGGCTTGAAACTGCAATTACATCCTGGATAAAACCGCCCTTGCTGAGTGCTCTTAATAAGTCCTTGCT
>JBKPHJ010000445.1:0-12144 GCA_046729835.1 Thermoproteota archaeon | reverse complement strand
GGGACCATAAAAGGTATGAAGATATTTACGGTTGGGCAGATAATAGTAGCATAAGTATAGAACCCACTTTTCGCCAGTAATGTAGAAGTTTCGAATCCTATTCCGCTTGAGCTTCCAGTAACTACTGCAATTCTTTGTTCTGACATATTGCTGCATGATGATTAGAAATATACCTTAAGAATATTACAATTGATACCCCCGCTATTCCTGTTTCTCTTGCAAGGTATATTATCTGCTGATCTAGCCAATTTCAGGCGGACGGCCAATGAAGCAACTATACTTTTGATCCCTTACCAATTTTTATACTATATTTAGTATATCATCGCATGTGAAGAAATCAAATATGGTGGTATTGAAATTGACGACAAAAAATCAGGCCAAACTAATTGATCAAAGTAAGTCGCTTTATAGCAACGTATTTGTCGTTCTGGCCGTAACTATTCTTCTTGTTTCTTTTCCATTTATTTTCTTGCAGCAACAGATTATAGCACAGGATCAACAACAAACGGTATTTAATCAAACAGCATTTGATGTGAGAAAACCTATCAAAGATTTATCATTTGAAATTGATAATGTAACATTTTCGCATCATACGGCACATGTCAATGGAATTCAGATGCACTATGTGATTGGAGGTCAAGGCAATCCTGTCGTTCTACTGCACGGATGGCCACAAACATGGTATGAATGGCATCATGTTATGCCTACATTGGCAAAAAATTATACTGTAGTCGCACCTGACCTTCGGGGTCTTGGAGATTCATCAAAACCTTTTACAGGCTATGACGGTAACACTACCGCCGAAGATATCTATCAATTGTTATCCCAATTAGGACTTGATCAGAAAATCTATTTAGTAGGACATGACATAGGAGTTCAGACGGCATATTCTTATGCTGCTTCCCATCCAAATAATGTGAGTAAGCTAGTCATATTAGATGTTCCGGTGGCAGGATTCTCTCCACCAGGATTTGAAGATTGCTGCTGGTGGTTTAGTTTTCATCAGACGCCTGATATACCAGAGGTTCTAACCGCCGGAAAAGAGCGAGAGTATCTTTCATGGTTTTATACCACGTTTGCATATAATCCAGAAGCAATTACCGAAGCCGACATAGATGAGTATATTAGGCATTATTCTGCACCTGGAGGAATGCGTGCTGGTTTTGAATATTATAGAGCATTTCCAATAAACGTAGAACAAAATAAAGAACATGCTAATGCCAAGCTTCCCATGCCAGTTTTAGCTCTTGGTGGGGAGTATACCGGTAATGCAGCATTGACTTCGATGAAGTCACTTGCTAAAAATGTGAGTGGCGGCATCATTCCTTTCTCCGGACACTGGATTGCTGAAGAGCGGCCAGACTTTCTCATTAAGGAGCTAGTAAAGTTCTTTAGAGAGTAACAAAAGAATGCCAACTTTCAAGATTAAATCAGAAGGCAGTTGCGGTTCTTTGCAGAGGAGAAATTGGGATAAACCTTTTTCTTCAAGTCCAAGTTTATTCATAGCATTGAGCCAATACACAATTTGAGTTGTATAGTAGAACAGAATGTCACAACAATCTTTGAAAGGCATAAGACCGCCTACAAATATTAATAGTAGAGGAGGCAATTGAATTAGCCAATCAATATTTCATGTCTGTGCGAATACTACGTACTCTGGCAGTACATAATCGTTCATCGTTATTTGTCTCTATTTCTGGCAATGACCTAATCCGGTTTTGTGATATAGACGCCGTCAACTGTTGGCCTTGTTTTTTACTAATCATTCTGAAACGGCCTTATACGACTTAATTAATCTTAGAATGATCTCGTCATACGTTTCTCTATTGCCTTCGCCTTTGCTAAGCTCCTTCAACTTCGCTATAGTACTATTTTTAAGGACTATGCGACCACTGTTAGAATCCTTCTGATTTTTAGATCTCGAACTCTTTTTCTTGGTTGATGCAAGCTTAATTTCTGTAAGAGCCATATTTAATGTTGGAAATAATATATATAGTGCACTGGTTATTATCACTAATATATATAGTGCATAATATATATAGTGCACTGGAGAGACGGATGAACCGTATCATGATAGCTGCGAAGAGCCTGTTGGTACTAGGCCAATCGCTTACTGATTACAACCTTAGAACCCATGATTTCTTATTCTGCTGTTTAAGCAGTTTTTGTGCAAGTGTAAATACTAGAAAAGATGTCATCAACCTCCCCCCTAAACAATGAACATCCGATGGTAGAAGTAAACTTTCTACCATTTAGCTTTGTCTGAATTTCGTACCTGACACATTGCGATTGTAAAAAAAGTCGGACATTTGGTTGACTTATTATCTAGAATATTCAGCTAGTTGTGTATAGTAGATTTACTTCTTTATTTGGCAGTTAGCATTCATCTGTCGTAATTCTTAAAATAGGGCTAAAAGGATAAGAATCCTTATTTAGTTGAAGATTTTTATAGTTTAAGGTACAAAGCTCGCTGCTATGGCAACTATCGATGAACATCCAGAAAGCTACGGTTGGTGGATAAATGAGCTACAATCACTAGGTATAGCAGATGCGAAAAGATCTGATGACCTAGATAATGATAATAATGATAATAAATTAGAGCTTAAGGATTTAGCTGAAAATACGAAAGAAATGATGTATCAACAGTATGAAATTGCGTATGGCAAACAGATGCATAATAATGATATCGAAAAGAAACAAGACATACAGTAGATATTGGATACTACAGATTATTTAGAATCTTCTCGACATTCTATATTTTTGGAAATTTAATTTTAATCAAAATTTCTTGATTTTTTCTACTTGGTTTAATACTCATCAACTAAGTAGATACACATTACCTTTTTCTTTATTTTTAGCGTGTTTACTAGAGAAACTATTTAAGTTATCAAGAGAAGCTAAGTAGTGGCTTGTCCCATACTCTGCTAGAGAATAGAGTTGTTTGTTGTTGCTGCTGTTGATTGTTGCTCGTGGCTACGATCTTTCTCAGATCCTTGAATGTCATCGCTATTATTAACTTCCTCATTTACAGTAACTCTATCATCAGAATCAGCTTTTCTGTAGTTGTTTGTGCTAGATATGACGATTTAACAATGTTACTCAAAGCTTTTCTTGAGTGTTATCGATATATTATTCTGGAAAATAATGAAAATATTTGATTGGGCCAAAATTCTCACTAGAGGTATTGTCGAGTGACAAGAAACACATTGGGCATGTTGACGGACTTGGTGATACAGAATTTATAGTAAAAGACGGATTAATTAACCCTAGGTACTATAAAATTCCTCGAGATAGAGTCGAAGATTATCAAGACGGGAAACTTATTCTCAGAATTTCGGAGCGAGATATAAAAAAACAATTTAAGAGAAAAAATCCTGGGTACTGGTAATGACTATCCAGGTCTCCAAGCCTAATGGACCTTTCGCAGAAAAATCCACTATAACTTTAATATTTTAGTTGGCTTCATTGGACGAAGCGAAAAAAGTTGCAGAAGAATTTCTAAAGAAACAACTAGAGATTGGTGAAATGGTAATGTCATTAAGTATGAAAGATATTAAGTATGATAGATGTGATAGAGTTTAACGAATGGTACAAAAATAACCCGTATTTTTTGCGTTTACAAAAGCATTTAGAGAAGATCACAGCAACCTATGAAGCTATAATTTATATTTCATAAATCTAAACTCTCATTTGTGGCTTCAGATTCAGATCGATCGCAACCCAAAGATCTATGGCTAGATCTTCTACTAAGTAATAACGCATTAATTGTGGCTTTGTGGGATGCCGCAGTAGATGTGGGGACATTCTGGTCCGATCATTCAATATCAAATCATTCAGATTGAATCTCTCCCTCTTTAGACATAGAAATTGGCTCTCAATTTTTGTAACATCTAGTATATCTCCGATAAGGTGCTGTAACCTTTCAGCATTTCCATTAATGACACATAGTAACTCATTAGAGTATTGTTTGCCTCTTTCCTCAGAAAGAAGTACTTGAGATAGGCCCAACATTGGCTGTACAGGAGTACGCAACTCATGTGCTGCTATGTTGGTAAACTCTCTTTGCATTGTATTGTAAGATTTTAATTGTTCGGTAGGCTTGCCCTCCCATCAGGGGTTCTTCAGACCATGGAAATTTATCATTTGTAAATGTAACCGCGAAGAGGATTGGTAAAAACCTTTGTGATTCTTAAAGTTTTAAAGATTGATGGCAATAGTCTAAACCCATTTACTTCTATCTACCAAATGAAATGTTAGATTTCTCTATTCTTCCTACACGTCTACTCAACATCTTAAATGAATCTAACGCATCTATTTCAATTACTCCTGGTAGGTGTTGGATACCTTGAATATAGTTATTCAAAACGTAAAGATCCTTTATCCTTACTTCTATCTTGATGTCTTTCTCCTTCAGGTCATCTGATGGCGATCTATTTATGACTTGTACAAGGCCTGTCATTTGTTTTTCACTTTCTTGATCCAGAGGATATTTTCCAGAGTGAATCGAATCTTCAATCATTTTACATAATTCAGAAATTTTCATTCATACACAGTCATACATTAACATATTTATTGTATTTTAGAACGCGCGCGACGAAGGAATCACGAGGAAATCAGATCAATTAATCCAATCATGTCATTGAGAACCAGAATCACTGTTTTTCATTAAATTCTTCTTTGATAACTTCCAACTCATTGTCAACTCCAACTTCATAGTTCTCTTCAACTTAGACAAAAATCTTTGAACTCCGGCACTTCTTCCAATTTACGAATAAATGTTATTCATATCCTACACATATGACCGGAGAATTACAATGATTGTCGAGTCGTAATTTATACATGAGCAATGGGTGTAATTTATGCATGAACAATGAGTACTGAAGATGCAACAAAACGTGGGGGATTTCCCTATTCGAACAAGATTCTATGTTATTCCTAAGAATATCCACACTCATTTATGGCCAACGTCGTTACTGGAATAGTTCTACATCCAGAACTGGCATAACTGATTTAATTCATGATGAATTCGTGAAATTTGTACAATGAATTTACTACTCTTGAAGACAAATCTGGCCTTGAGTTTGCTTGTGTCATCTCTTTTGAGTTTCTATCATGTTTTTTGACATTCTCTTCAGATGAAGACATCGTCCCCACGTGATATTATATGTATTAAAAATATTTATACCCTTCCTAATCTGAAACACTATTAATATGAGAGAATGTGTCGATTGTTATAATTATAATACATATTCGTTTTCGTTAATATGATTCTTATATATTATTGATCGAACTAGTATCCTAGCCATATACCTCTAATCAAGTTAGGTTGAATTTGAGCGCGAATTTTTGTTTCTGTCTGAGGGTTATGATATATGATAATTTTTGCGCGCATTTATTTACAAAGTCAAAAGAGATAATAATATTATTCTAGTCCTTTGAGTACCATTTAGAACTATACTTCATTTAGAGTCATTGTCCTCTTCAATTTCTTCTTCAAGTTTGTCATCAATGTCCACTTCGTCGTCCTCTTCATCTTCCACAAAACCATCATTCTCCAGAACCTTTTCCATCTTTGATCACATAATGTTCAAGTCCTCGACATATAACCATTAGAGAATTACATAAATCGTTGATATGACCGTTATCTTATGAGAATCTAGATGATAGAAGAACTTCTCTACACAAGTAAAGGGAGGATCACAGGTCAACGAGTTCTCTCTGTTAAGAATGGATTTCCCAAATTAGAGGTCTCAATTTCAGGTACTGGAATATTCACTGGAAGTCTTGAAGTAACTGAAATGTTTACCTATTGGACCATACGAAGACCCGATGGTACGTCATATGGAGAAGGCAAAGGGATGGCAATGACAAGAGATGGGCGAGAGGTGGCAACTGCAATCGGACGTGGAGAAGGCAAGATGTTGGATTCAGGAAAAATGAGATACGTAGGTGCATTATTCTATGAAACAAATTCAAAGGATAAACTTGCATTCCTCAATCATCTTGTTGGAGTGAATGAGTATGAAGTAGATGCATTTGGTAACTACGAACATAGGTTATGGGAATGGAAATAAGGTGGTCATATACTAGATTTATTTTCTTTAAGTCTAAATTAACATTGCCTTGAGTCTTCTATTCTTCGGTATTGATGATGAGTTTGTGCGCACACAAAAAGTAAACACCGTATCGTTCATGGAATATTTGCATGCGAGAAGTGAATCATTCTTTTCTTGTCAAGTCTTGTGACTAGGGCTTTCTTTACTCACATCCACTATACAACAACAGATGTCTTTTGTGCAGTTATGACATCCACTTTCGGAACCTTCAACACAGTCAATCTTGGGAACACAATTACATTCGGCACACTTTATCATCATAGGATTAATAGATCGGAAAGTCATCTATAATATAATTATATCTACGAAGTTTGATTTCGAATCCAACGCGTTGGTTCGTTCAACAATGCGTTACCGTATGGTATAAACTATCCAATTTACACTTCATCATCTTGGAGAATAAAATATTATCAATGCACCAGTGACAGAAACAAGAGAACCTATTATTTCGTATCTATCTGGTTTTTTTCTGTCTACTAAAAATCCCCATATGATTGAAGAAATAATAAAGATTCCTCCGTACGCCGCGTATACTCTTCCAAAATGTGATGGTTGAAGAGTCGGGATAATACCATATACGAATAAGATTATTCCTCCAGATATTCCTAATATGATGGCCCTGTGTTCTCTAATCCACTGCCATACCAAATACCCCCCGCCAATCTCTAGGATTGCTGCGAGAAAAAACAATCCTAATGAAATGCCTAAGATTTGGACGTCCATTACCGATCCGCCCATACTCTTTCTTCTCCCTTTCTTGGCGTGTAGAATATTATTATTACACCTATAACTGCAATGAATGCACCTAGAATATCGAAGAAATCAGGACCTATACCTTCAAAGATGAATCCCCACAGTAACGCCATAACAATAAATATTCCACCATAAGCGGCGTAGATTCTATGGAAATGTGATGGTTGAAAAGTAGGCACTACTCCATATAGAAACAAAATAAATCCTCCAACAACACCTAGAATCCAACTCATATCTTCTCTTAACCACAACCATACGAGATAACCACCTCCGATTTCACATAAACCTGCAATGAAAAAGAGGAGACCTGATAGTAAAACTTTCTTTGTTACTTCACTGTGAAGAACCATTTATCGACACCAATAAATCTGAATGTTATTTCCTTTAAAGGATCTAACAAGTCATAGGACTGGATGAGTAGATCATTCTACATTTGAGTCTGTCAGTTAGCTTTGAGGTTTATTGCAGGAAGTCGGACAGACTTGTTTGTTTAGTCTTAATCGGCCGGCGTTTATCAGTACTTATATCATCTTCTATTTCAGTCGCAATGAATTTATCTCCCCATTTTAGTTCCTCTAGACCCAAGAGTTGTCTGAAGATATTAACTGTTCCGGGTCCAAAGCCTGCATAATGATTATTCGCGACGACTACGGCCAGTTTAACGTCAGATAACTTCCCTTCGTCGGTCTCGTCCTTAAGGTTGCGCGCGACTTTTTTCATTTCCTTTATTCTATCAATCAGAATACGACCGAAATCCTTTTCGTGAATACTTCTATCGCCGATGAATCTGATGTATACAAAATCTGAAGTAATTACGGGAGGAGTCCGTATATCTGCAAGTTGACTCCATACAAGACACATATCGTGATTGGCAAAAAAGTTGTATGCAAGATCTTGGAACCAGGATCTATGCCTTACTTCAACCGCATATCTGAAATTCTTGTCCAAATGTGGTAGGATATCCCTGAGTGCCTCAAGTCCTTCAACGATCTCTATTGAAGGTGGTAGTTGTATTAATAACGCCAACAACTTCTCTTTTAATTCAGACATAGTGTCAAAGTAGTGATCTAATTGATCTTCATCGATATTCCTTAGTCTATTATCATGGGTTATAATTTTAGGAAATTTGGCAGTGAATTTGAAGTTCTCCGGAGTCCTCCTGTACCAGTTCTTGACCATGAATTCATTAGGAATCCTGTAGAATGAAGAGTCTATTTCAACATAATCAAAGACCTTTGAATAATACCTCAACCAATTATTATTTTCAATACCCCTGGGATAGAATGGTCCTTGCCAGGATGTATAAGACCATCCAGAACATCCTATGTAATACTGCAAGTTCTTTTGTAAATACTAAGAGAACACAATTGAATAAGAGTTTTCTGTGTAGGTTGACGAATTTGCGCGCGCAAAATCATATATCTTCAATGACATGTCATGAGTCGTCATCCTGGGACGATGGAAAAACCTTGAACAACAAATTCCCTCGCCTTGTGTAATTCGATTTTCTTGGATGTGTACTATTAGTGACAATTTTTGCGCGCAAAAATCATATTACTTGATCATATACTCGAATAACAATAATTTTGAAATTGTACCAACTAGATTTGACGAGTCTTAATCAACAGTTTGTTCATCTTGTTAAAAGTCTGCAATACTTGCATTCCTTTCGGAGTTGTTTTAAAAGTTTCTTCATTGTGATAGAAGTTAGATGTTAAATCAAATACGGAATGTTATTTTAATCGTGGTCGTTCTAACACCAATCATCTCAATTATGATATTCAATAGTCAGACTACTGCATCATCGGATGACGACAGGTCAATAGCACCAATCTACCGAGAAGGATATGAAGTAGGAAAGGAACAGGGGAAAGAGGATCAAATAGGAGGCAACGAACATGACGATAGGTGTCCTCCAGAAACTGGTGATATCCTGTGGTGTATAGGATATGAAATGGGTTACAATGAAGGTTATTATACCTCCGAGATTTTAGGCAGAAAAAGATAGAGTATTTTGACGTATGCAAATCACAACCACAACCCTTTCCCTGTACATAACTTCCTTCAAGAATGTCACACCCCTCCCTATTATATAGAACATGTTATTGCGCGCTCTTAACGATCTTGACTATGAATTGTGTTTTTCTTGTTTTTTGTGTTCAGATAGGAAGTGGAGGTGACTAATCTTCCTCGTCATCAGAAGACTTATCATATCCCGCAGTCATCTTCACTTGAGTTATCCAACCACACTTTATTCCATACTTTGAGTGATGTTTTTCTACAGAATCTCGATCAGATGCATCAACCAAACAAAATAACACTCCTGATTCCATGTCGTAAAAAGTGTTTAGGACCTTAACCCCGTATTCACCTCTAGATTCATTCTGGCCCTTCTTTAGATCATCTTCGGTAAATCTACCTATTGAATGAAAGTCTAGGAATGTAGGCATTTATGAAGTGGATATGAATTCTTTCTGCGATTATTCTGAAGGGAAAAACATAAGGTGTATCGTATCTACAGTATCGTTGTCTCTTGATATTGAGTTTATGGCAAGATTTGTCCAATAATAGATAATGATAGATTATCTAACTAATTAACATTTTATAAATAGTTCTAAAATGAGGGCCGGATACATCTACTCAAAAGTGAACATTCTCGTTCTTTCCCAGATTATAAGTTTTCTTGGACTGATCCTATGTTTCGACATATATCGTCATCTGAAGGATCGTAAAAGTACCACGTAGGATGAACAGTTGCATCGCCCTTTTCGCCTACGGTGCATATGTGTCCTCTTAATGGACCAGTCGTTAAGAAATCCTTCGCCTCTTGTTCATTTAGCGGCGCGCCAAATCCTGGACTTGCATTTAGAATCTTTAACAATATTCAGTTCATGACGTATCTGACATGTTTAAAATCTGAGGAACAAATAGTACTCACTATCAATATCCAAAGTGGATTGGGAGGCAGAAGATCATAAGAGATCGAAGTGTCATTCAATAGATAAATAGTGTAGGGGCCCTATTGGATACGATATGTCTTCGAGAGAAGAGGCATCGTCCCAGGAGGAAAGAAATAAGACTCTTATGAGATTATTCGTAGAAGAAATCTTCAATAAACACAACCTACCATCGATTGAAAATTATTTCGGCAAAGATTCTGTAGAGGGCAGTCCTCAGGCGGGCAAGAGAGGAGAAGGACTTAGACAGTTCTTGACCTCGTTCTTTACTGCATTTCCCGATTGGCATGCGAACATAGAACACTTGATTGCGGAAGATGACCTTGTGGTTTTATTTCTTAATGGATCTGGGACACAGAAAGGAGAATTTCGAGGAATGCCATCAACAAATCAACCAGTAAACATCAGATCTGCAGATTTATATAAAATAGAAAATGGATTAATTGTAGGACACTGGGATGTAGTAGATCAATTGAATCTATTGAAACAAACAGACACATTACTTTCTGGACAAGAAAATCGGTAATAGAAAATATTAGTATTACGAATATATGATTGATCCATCAAGGGTCTAGAATTAAGGAAAATTTGCGCGCGAACTTTGTCTTCGATCTACATGTACACGTACGACTGCCTCAGATCATATATGATATTTTTTGCGCGCAAAAATTCAGATTACTTTATCATATACTCGAACAACACCAATCTAGAGGTTCCGCCAATTAGATCTGACTATTCCTAATCAACAGTTCGTCCATCTTATTAAAAGTCTGAAGTACCTCCATTCCTTTCGGAGTTGTTTTAAAAGTTCTCTCACCTTCTATATACTCGAGAAGGTCACTTTGGATCAATTGTACCAGATACTCCTTTAGGAGGTTATATGAGAGATATGTCTTGAATTGGATCTCCGTTACTCTCACTCTGTTGCCGTTAGTCGCCTCAAGAATAGATGAGATTACCTCAGATCTAGACCTATGTTTGAGTTGTTTTGGCATCTATTTTATTTCGTTTCTTTACTGAAGACATCTCTACTTATTTGTAACTAACGTAAGTACTAGAGGAATCAAGTACATTTAGTATCTTACAGCCTAGCGCGCGAAAATTAACTGTTTGTTCATGTCATTTGGAATTGCAGTAATTTTAATTTCTTTGGTAGGGAAGGAGACCCAACCGTACAACAATTCATAAACGGACTTACACAATTATTAGTTAAGACACTACAGGATTACGATGCAAATTGTTGTATAAGAATTGGAGCGCGCACACAAGCAAGCAATATTTAATCTTCTATAATTGCAGGAAATTTCGTCTATCATTTATTAGATGATTTTTCGCCGTGAGACAATGAATTGATACTTTAAATCAAGTCATATCATCTTTTGCCGTCAAGGAGGTCTTTCTTTATGCGCGCAAATCCTTCTTCACTAAGTACTCCCTGTTCCTTTAATTTCACAAGTTTCGTTAACTCATCTGCAATCGATGAAGTATCTGATGGAGATGGAGATGACATTCTCCGAACCTCCGTCTTGTCAGAATTCTGAATTCTTTCGTCTCTCTCATGACGGTGTATTCCAGATCGAATTACCTGAAGTAAATCCTCTGCCTTCCTTTTTGGGATGGCGTCGATGACACCTTCAATATCATTTTCTCCCTCAACTATCCCTTTGATCATGCCCAGTTTTTTTGACCCAACTAACGCGGGTGCCTCAAATTTAATCGCCGAAGTGAATAGTCCCTTTTCTAGTTTAACACTTGTAATGACATCATATGGAATATCAACAATGTTTTCCTTTATCCCTAACATGTACGGATCTCTAAGGATTATTCTATTGGTAGTTGCGTAGATGACATTTGGAGTAAAGTAGGATCCACCTGGTAGAACTCTTGATTGGCGCGCAACAAGTAACACACTTTCATCTGGATTTAACATTTCACGAATCTTTTTAATTTCTTGTAGATCGTTACCATCTAGGGGTGCTATTGAAGTATCATCTTTGGGCACCTCCTGTTCCTTGACATTATCTGATTTCTTTCCAAAACCGAAAGGCATCTATGCATTCCTTTAAGTACGTAAGGTATTTAAGAAATCGGCGCGCACTAAATACAACATTTGCATAATTGTAAATATATACAAAAAGACCGTCAGTATCAGACAATGATTTTCATCGTCTGAACTTGAGATTGTTATTCTGTCTGGGTATTAGATCTTTCCATAATAATCTACTAGAGTACATATACGTATTAGTTATCAGTATCTATAAGTTATTTGTATAAGATGTTAGGGGGACAACCGATAACGTTAATCATTGGCATTCTAG
>JBKPHJ010000444.1:0-3082 GCA_046729835.1 Thermoproteota archaeon | reverse complement strand
TTGAGATCAGCAGCAGAAGTTACAACTGCTCAACAGAATGGAGAGCTTACCATCAATCAAACAGATATCATAGCTGATCATCCGGCCATCCAATGGCAGAATGGTTCATTAATGGTAAGGGAAGATGCAAATAGCATAAATGATGATAGCCCATACATGGGAGGTCAAGTGTTGAACATAGATACAGAAAATATGGTTGTAACTATGGTAGCTCACAGAGGATGGAGCCCTGATGGTAAGACGATATATTACATTGTGACCGATGCAACACCTGACATGCCTGCAAATATGATGGGAGTTTCCCATGTTCCATTAGAAGAACAGCTGATAGGTACTCCAGTAGCACCAGGCCTATTCCAGTTTACTAGCGGAATAAATGGTTCCGGACCTATGGGATTTCAAGCAGGGATCGGAGAAGCTGCTCCAGGAGTTCAAAACTATAGCCCCATGTGGTTTATATCATTCATACAATGGAAAGATCCATCAAAGGCAAGGATATTAGAGACTGTAAGTGATATTGCAGCAATGCAGCAAGCTGGATTGATAACAGTTAGTCCAGCTATGGAAGGTAAACACGTAGTTAACTGTCCATTCTTTGATGCAGACACAGTATTCAAGCATAAGAGTCAACAGTTCGGACAGCAAGGAGTCTGAAAGTTGATACTAAACATAGAAAAAGAAAAGCTCGGACAGATAGGTGACAGCAATCACAAAAATGAAACTAGATGTACGAATTGGAAATGGGAGATCCCATAAGGGTCATCTCCAATTTTTTCTCAATCATGTTATTTACTTGAGTGATCATAAGGAATAATACACTACCACTTTATGATCAGAAATGCTTTCTAGTAATAATATAAATGCAAATACTTGATACCTGTATCTGTTAGAGCGTTTACTTATTTATATTAATACACATGCTTACAAAGACACTCAAGATCGCAACATTTGGAGCATTTCGAAGGCTAATATATTAACTGGGCTAAGAAGATTTCCATCTCAAAAACTTGCATCAATATGTTATGATCATGATAAAACTAAGGCTAAACTCTTGTCAAAAAGGATCAGGCAAATTGATAAAAATATTGAAGTTGGCATCTGCCTGACAGCTAGAGAGAATATTATTGGAGAGGCATTTGAAAATATCAATAATATAGTTATTGAATGTGAAATAAGGAAATTTCAGCGGATATTGGTAAATGTGAGTTCTGGTGATAAGCTATTGTCTTATGCTGTTTTTTCTGCTACCTGTATAAAAGGCATACAAACATTCAATATAAATTCTAATTACATCAGTAATCCGGTTATTATACCTGTCCTTAAGTTCCCTTATAGTAAGATTATTACAAAAACAAACTTAAGAATTCTAAATTCAATCGCCAGTGCTGGAGGTGTAGTATATGGTCTAGATCAGCTACAACAGATATCTGGATTGATAAAACCTTTATTGAGTTATCACATACACGGACGCAATAATACCAAGGGTTTAATCGATCTTGGGTTAGTTAGGGTTGAAAACAAGAAGAATAAGAATAGTAGTATTGTTGTTGTCAAGTTTACCTCAGTAGGAAAACTCTTTGTAACAAAGGATGAATGGTTATAAATTATGTGTGTGATGAAGTCTTTCTATCCTTTCTGTCTTTCATATCCACACCTGGTGTAGATTATTCATGTAACAATGAAACACTTAGAGAAAAGATTGCCAATGCTGTTATTTCTTAGGTAGTCCTAGATTACGGCTACGTAGCAGGATTAGATCAGTTATAGGTAAACTTGAACGGTTAGAGGTATATCTTATTACAAAGAAGGTAACAAATAGTATCAGAGAATACAATATGGTAGCACAATACCATAATCAACATCATCAACTATCTACACTTCAAATTGCTACATTTGGATCTGAAGGACAAGAAGGAGTTGCGTTAGGAATACGAAGTTTTCCAGTTCAAAAGTTAGCATTAATTTGTTTTGATAATGATAAGAACAAAGCAGAGGAATTCTCAAGAAAGATAAGAAGTGTTCTTGGACTTCCCATTACAATAAACCTTGTAACAAAAGAGAACGTCATTAGAGACACCATGGAGAGGGTAAATGAAATACTAAATCTTGAAGGAAGAAATTTCCAGCAAGTATTGATGAATGTAAGTAGCGGTGACAAGCTGATCGGCTGTGCAGCTCTTTCTTCTGCTTTCATAAATGGAATAAAGGCATTCGGAATGGATTCAACGAAATCAGTTCCTCTTTTAATGCCTGTTCTCAAATTGAGCTACAACGAAATAGTTTCAGGTGCAAAAATCAAGATACTAAAGGCAATTGACAGCGCTGGAGGGACAGTTGACAGCTTGGATCAACTGGAACATGTAGCAGGCATGGGAAAACCTCTTTTAAGTTATCATGTCCAAGGAGGAAAGGATTCGAAAGGGCTGGCAGATTTGGGATTGATTGAAGTTGAGAGAGGAGATAGAGGAAAGATTATGGTTATTCTTACTACGCTGGGAAAGCTTCTCGTGTCTAGCAATACTTTGAGTAATCACACACCTTAACACCTTAATTGCGCTGTATGTCCTCTTTATATCGACAAAGGAAGCAGTGGATGTAACGGTATTTTTCAACTAAATATTTATTATTCTTTCTTTACAAATTCAAATATTTAATCGTTCTATCATTTCTTTAACCGTTAGAGTATGTCGATATATAGTAGAAGATCAACTATTAGTACTATAATCTATGAACAACAACAACCACAACAATAACGGCTCATTAACAACAGGTATTAGAAATTTAAGCTGCAATGCAAGAAATGCCTTGCTAAAAGGAGTGATTATTGGTGCTATTACCGCAGCATTTTATCTAATGGTAGTTGTGGTAACTACCCCTAGTCTTCCTCCTAGTGCTGCTATAAATGCTGCATTAACAGTAAATGGAATTATAATTGTCGGTCTGGCTGTAGGTATAGGAATACAAATCTTTGCATCAAGTTATAGTAAAGGATTAGGATGTACGTTAGATGACAGTAGAAAATATCATCAGAAAGAACAAAATTATAACGGGATTAGACGTATTTTTCGTATAGGTAGCGGTC
>JBKPHJ010000443.1:0-9936 GCA_046729835.1 Thermoproteota archaeon | reverse complement strand
ATATAGGCTACCATGCGATTGGTAATTCTGTTGGCTTCCAAATAATTGACAAATTTTTCTTCTGCATCACCACCAATTTCACCTACCACAACTATAGAACCATCATCACCTGACGTCTTAACCATCTCCAATGCCTCAATCAAACTGGTACCATTGATCGGATCGCCGCCTATACCTAAGCAGATTTTCTGTCCAAACCCTGCCCTCGATAGGTTGAATGCAACCTCATACATCAATGTTCCACTTCTGGAGAAAACTATCGTCTTTCCTGCAGTAAAGGGTTCCGCGGGCATAATCCCTATTTTGATCGTATTAGGAACGATAATCCCAGGTGTATTAGGACCGATTATCCTCGCCTCTCTTTCCTTGGCATAATCAATTACTCTAATAGAGTCCCTTATTGGTACATGCTCTGGTATGGCTACAATCAATTTAATCCCATTTTCCAAAGCTTCCATTGCTGCATCAAGGAAGTAATGCGCAGGCACAAAGATGATGGATATTTCTGCGTTGAAAGCTGAGATGGCATCATTCATGCGGTTGTAAATGGGTAGGCCGTCAAACACTTGGCCACCCTTGCCCGGAGTTACTCCAGCCACAATATTGGTGCCGTAAGACCTCATCAATCTTGTGTGCACAGAACCGAAGCTACCAGTCATTCCTTGCACAATAACGGATTTTCTCGCGTAGTCAACGTCGGCGGGATTACCAACGAGAATTCTCAGCAAGTCATATTTATTGTTGGGTTTTGTCATAGCAGAGCTCTCCCTTGTTGGGATTTTATGCTTTGGACTGCTGCCTCAATCGCTTCCTCAACAGTATTAAACAGTTGAGCTTTTGACCCCTTAAGTATCTCCTTTGCTTTTTCTGATTCCGCTCCTGAGATTCTCGCAAAAAGGGGTACTGATATCAAATTGTTAACATACGCACGCAGAATCCCATTGGCCACTAGGTCTGTTTTTACTATACCTCCAAACAAATTCACAACAATGACCTGTATCGTTTTCATCCTACTGATTACTGTTAGAGCTTGATAAATCGTTTCAGATGTAGCACTGCCACCAAAATCTAGAAAAGCACCGGCATCTCCTCCTGCGTCTGTTACCATGTCGAGTGTTGACATCACTAACCCAGCACCGTTACCTATAATTGCTAGATTTCCTTTAAGCTGAACGAATGAGAACCCGTTCTTTTTCGCCAGCGACTCTAGCTCGGTTGTCTCTTCGTAACCGAGCAACTCTGGATGACGGAAAGTGGCATTGTCATCGAGAATTACTTTCGAATCAAGAGCAACAATAGAGCCGTCTTCGAGGAGGGCTGCAGGATTTACCTCTGCGAGCTCTGCTTCTTTGTCATAAAGCATAGTATAGAGCTTCTGGACAAATTCTACAAACGTCTGAGAATTCTTAATATTTAACCCTAGCTTCGTAGCTATATCGATACCTACTGGTTGTATTTCCGCCTTGGAAGTTAGATCTGATATGAGTCTGTCTTCAGTCGACTCAATGTCCATTCCTCCTGAGGCCGACACGATCAATGAAAAACACCTTGAACTCCGGTTTAAAAATAGAGACACATACAATTCCCTTATAATGTTGATGACCTCTTCAAGAAGGATCGCTCTGGGGCTTTCGCCATCTATTTTCTTACCGATGAGTTCTTCGAACTTGATTTCAAGTTCACTGAAATTTTGGCACTTCACGATACCTCCTGCCTTTCCTCGGCCACCTACTGGCACCTGTGACTTCAAGACGACGGGAAATTTAAGGTCATTCCCAAGCAGCCGCCTAGCTTCATCCATGGTGAAAGCCAAGCGTGATTTAGGTGTGGGAATTCCGAACTCCTTAAATAGCTCTTTTCCTTGATACTCTAACAGCCTCATCTATTGGAGAAAAACTGACTCTCTTCTTTATAATTCTATTCAATTTTGGTATCAAAGCGTCTAATTTATACAAAAGAAATATGAACTAAAAGTACTATCTCGATGGACACAGTATAGTTTTAAAATTTATATGTGTAATGTATAAAAAATGAAAATATGGTATATGGTAAGATGACAGCTGTTTGGCTGATTATACTGACAATCATTGTTTGCGGTGCTGTTCCCACGCTCATGATATATCTGACCACGATTCCACATTCTGAAATGTCGTTGTTCTATTATTTCGTTCTTAAGGGGATCCCATCAGTGGACGCAGGGATGGGTATTGCTTAGCTTGGGTTTTCGAAACGAGAAATGCTCTGAACTGCTTTCCTATTTTGCGACGTTTTCACAAGGTCCAAATGTATTTATCTACGGAAAGAGTAGCTTTAAATAAATGGGCAATTTCCTCAGGAGGAAGACCCCTAAGAACGATCTCGATGACGTCGCGGTGGGCTCTGATGGACAGGAACACATCGATATCAGAGATATCCAAAAGTTTGATTTGTACAAGAAAGGCATCTCGCACATGTCTGACGACAAAATGGAAGATGCCATCAGAGACTTTGATCTAGCCTTGCGCCTTGATCCCAGTTACGTAGACGCATGGATCAAAAAGGGATACGCTCATTTTCATTTGGACGAGTACCCAGTATCTGTATCTTGCTATGACAAGGCCCTTGATATTGATATCAACAATGCAGAGGCATGGAACTTAAAGGGGCTGGCTTTCTATAGAATGAAAAATTACGAGAAAGCGATACAATCCTGCGAAAAAGCCATCGATTTCGATCCGAATGACGGGATGGCATGGTACAATCTTGCCTGTTACCTGGTTCTTAGTCGTAACGTAGGTGACGGCTTAGAGGCCCTCAAGCGTTCTATAGAAATTGATATATCCTTCGCAAGAAAGGCCGTGCGGGATAGGGATTTTGAATATGCTAGGGCTGAGGAAGGCTTCAGGCGCATTGTAGAAGTCGTGGTACTAGAGGCCGTCAGACAGGGTTATAATTACCCAGGCAAAATAGTCTGGATCACCTCGATGGATAAGGATGAAGTTGAATATGCTCTTACCAGGTTGACGATGAAGGGCCTGGTGGTACGAAAGGAACAGAGATATGGATATTACCCCTTTGGCCGGAAGGAAGAATATTACGAATTGGCCAAGGAGATCGCCGAAAGAGTGGGAAGCACCAGAAGAACAGGCTTCTTACATAGAACCAAAGCGGTCTCAGCTCCTGTTCAGCAGCTTCGCGATATGAGTGAAATATTAGGTGAGGCCAAATCAGCAATAGAGAAAGGCAACTTGAATGACACGACCAAAAGCCTCGAATTATTGATAAACCCGTCAAAGCACGGAACAATGATGATTGAACAGTTTTTCGATGAACATCGTGATCTTAGGTTATATCAAATACGCTTGAAGGATAGAGGTCTTGAATATCTTAACTCTCATAAAACAGAATTACTCAACCTTGTTGAAGGAATAGATGCCAAGATTCGCGCAGGACCTGTTTCGAATTCCCAGACCGGATAACAGTAGCCAGCTACCAGCAAACGAATTCGATCATAATTGGGAAATGACAACGGAGAACATTTGATTAGGCATTAAATCGGCAGTAAATAATATATTAATATGTAGAAAGCATTCTGTCTAATATGGCGCGAATATTTTCAGAAGTAAGTGAAAGTGAGATAACGAGAACAATCACCTCAATGTTTAATGATACATTGCAGGAATATTCAAGGTCAGATGTTATCATTATCGGTGGGGGTCCAGCTGGCTTAACCGCAGGCAGAGAACTTGGAACTAACGGGATAAGGACATTAATAATTGAGCAAAACAACTATCTTGGCGGAGGTTATTGGGTGGGCGGATACATGATGAATCCGGTTACTGTGAGGGCGCCGGCTCAACTGGTCTGGGATGAATTGGGAGTTCAGTACAAAAAGATAAATGATAGTCTCTATGCAACCTGGGGTCCTGAGGCATGTTCTAAGCTTATCTCTGCAGCCTGTGACTCAGGGGTACGTTTTTTGCAGCTTACCAAATTTGATGACCTGGTTCTTAAGAATAAGCGGGTCGGAGGCGCGGTCGTAAATTGGATGCCTGTTTCCGCGCTTCCGAGAAACGTGACCTGTGTAGACCCGATCGCACTAGAGAGTCGCCTAGTTATTGACGCATCAGGACACGACTCAGTAGCAGTTAAAAGACTTATGCAGAGAGGCCTTGTAGACTGGAAGGGAATGGACCCCATGTGGGTGGAAGGAAGTGAAGATGCTGTCGTGGAATACACTGCAGAAATCTATCCAGGATTAGTAGCAACAGGCATGTGCGTGACAGAGACATTCGGTTTACCTAGGATGGGCCCTACATTTGGTTCCATGCTACTTTCCGGTAAGAAAGCTGCTGACGTTGCAATGAACAAGCTTAAGGAACTATCTGAACCTCCCAAGGTTAAGGTAAAGGACGTCAAAAATTGAGTTTGTTTGATCTCCAATAGGAGTGAAAGAATGGGTCCATAAAGCCCGATTCTAAGTGTTACTGCATGGTATAACGTCGATCACGTGCAGAATGCAGTTGGTCGAGGTTGTAGCATGCTCATCCTCAAATCGCCACTTTTTGTCACGGTTTTCACGCAGCCCTGGAGATTATAGTGCGTCAATAATCAGACCAGTTCAGATTTATCACACCTTGAAGCTAAACAGAGATATCCTGCTTGCGCTAGCGCGGACGCGAACTTCGAAAGAGTAGAGGTCCTATGACTGCATTAGGTAGGACATGGTTCACTTGCACAATCACTGGTTGTGAGACTTGATTATATTTTCGGGTTTTGAATTTGCATTTAGATGATGGATAAGGTAGCATGACTCGGAGGTCTCGCTGGAGAGGGATTAATCTGCTGACTGAACCTATAGGCCAGTGGGTTTTCTTTTTCCGAACGAATTATTAACAGGTCGGTACTCCTTAGATCCTAAAAATCCATGTCCAATGATCCTCATACGAGCGTAAACAACTCGACTTCTAAAGTGCTCGACGTTTATGAAGTGATAATAATAGGATCAGGACCGGCGGGATACACCGCTGCGATCTACACTGCAAGGGCCAAGCTAAATACGCTTCTTGTTTCAGGATCTCTGCCTGGTGGACAGCTCATGACAACAAGCGAGGTGGAGAATTATCCTGGATTTCCGAACGGTATCTTTGGCCCAGAGCTCATGATGAATATGCGTCAACAAGCCGAAAGATTTGGAGCTAAATTCCTGGATGACGAGGTGGTTGAGGTAGATTTCAAGAGGCGACCATTTGGAATCAGAACCCATGGCCAGCAGCTTCGTTCCGAATCAGTTGTGATTTGTACTGGAGCATCTCCACGAAAGTTAGGCTTGAGAGCTGAGCAGGAGTTCGCAGGTAGGGGAATTTCATACTGCGCAACGTGCGATGGTCCATTCTTCAAGGGAGAAGATATAGCAGTAGTAGGAGGAGGCGATACAGCCATCGAAGAGGCTACTTTTCTTACCAAATTTGGGAAATCAGTCAAGATAATTCATAGGAAAGATTCCTTAAGAGCTAGCAAGATTCTCCAAGAAAAAGCCTTTGAGAACCCCAAAATCGATTTTGTCTGGAGTCATGTAGTATCTGACATAAGCGGCAATAAGAAGATCAGCAACATTTCTCTCAAGAATCTTAAAACCGGTGAGGAAAAGAAGATACCTGTAGGCGGCCTTTTTGTCGCAATTGGGCATGAACCCAATACATCTGTATTTAGAGGTCAATTGGAACTTGATGAAAGAGGTTACATAATTCTGACTAAAAATACTAGAACTAGTGTAGATGGTGTTTTTGCAGCAGGTGACGTACATGATTACAGATATCGTCAAGCAATTACAGCAGGAGGCTTCGGATGTATGGCGGCGCTGGATGTAGAAAAGTGGTTGACGGAAATTCGTGGAACTGGGTTATAACTTAAACCATGCGTTCCTGCACTGCTCTGGGCTCATCAGATCTCGAAAGCCAAGGAGGGAAGATGTTTTGACTCTGCTATTAGTTCCTTCATTTGTTTCTCGTTGAACAGATTCAAATGTGAATAAAGTGTCTTAAACTTCCTTCCGTCATCTGCAAATATGCCCACGATTTGACCTTCCTTCATTTCTTGCGAGAGCTTTACCATAGATGACATCACGGCTCCTGTCGACGGTCCCACGAATAGATTTTCTTTCTCAGCCAATTCCTTTACCATCATGAAAGACTGATCATTTGTAGCAGTAAACCATTCGTCAGCAATATGCTTTCTCCTTAAGAAGAGGTCAGGCATTGCAGATTCTTCGAAATTCCTTAGGCCCTGCAGTAGATGGTTCCGCTGTGCCTGTACAGCTATAACGCGGATGTCAGGATTCTTTTCCTTCAAGAATGCTCCTGTGCCGGTGATTGTGCCTCCGGTTCCGCATCCAGTTATAAAGTGCGTCACCGTACCTTGGGTCTGTTCCCATATTTCAGGTCCCGTAGTTTCGTAATGAGATAAGAAATTCGCATCATTCTCATACTGATTGGGCATGTAGTAGGTATCTGGCCTAGGCTTTGATATGGCCTTGGCAAGAGCGATACTCTGGTCTGTACCAGCTCCTACCCTCGGACAGAGATCATCTGATGTTTCATGCAACGTAGCTCCCAATGTCCTCAGAAGAGATTTTGTCTCTTGACTCACCTTATCAGGGATAACTATCTCGACTTTGTAGCCTAAGGCTGTAGCGATACCAGCCAAGGCGATTCCCGTGTTCCCTGAACTAGGCTCGATAATGATACTTGTATCCTTTTTTAGGATTCTCTTCCTTTCACCATCCTTAATCATCCAGTATGCAGGCCTATCCTTAACTGATCCAAAAGGGTTGTACCATTCAAGCTTGGCATAAAATTTTATAGACCTTGTCGAAAATGAAGAAAGTTCTAAAAGAGGAGTATTTCCTATCCTTTCAGCAGCTCTTGCTTGTGCTAACGTGGCCATGGCTTTACTTCCCCTTTTTTATCACAAACTCAAGATCTGGTTCCGTCTTACTTACTGACACCAACTCATGACCACTTCTATTGACCCATCTTGAGATGTCCTCCTCCGACGCGGGATCATCAGCTATAACCTTGATTACTTCTCCTATCCCGAGCCGTTCCATCTCTATTTTGGTTCTGAATACAGGTTCAGGACAAAACAAGCCTCTTACATCTAATGTTTTCGTCGGAACTATGTCACTTCTGGCGCTCAAGGGAGACAAATTATGTGGAAGCTGTCACGATATTAAATGTTTAGAAACATTTTGAAGAAAACAGAGTATATGCATTATCTGAAAAGGTCAAGAGCGCTTTCCCTCACCAGTGATCTCGCGTTACCGACGGGAGTTGAGGAAAATTCATAACCTCTTACAATAACTACAGGCACCCTGTTTATCTTGCCCATTACAAGTTCCGCCGCTGATGCAATCTCGTCTGCAACAGCGATTTCGGTTATCCTCAGAATATTGCCATACATATCTCTTCGACCTATATAGCTCTTTATTGAATTCATGCCACATGTTCCAATGGCTACATTTGTCTGACCAACCCTAAATGGTCTGCCGAAAGTGTCAGTTATTATGACTGCTATATGCCTGCCAAGGGCTTGTTCAATCACATGCTTGATCCTTCTAGCTGACAGATCTGGATCAACTGGCAATAGGAGCACCTCGTCATTCCCAGGACCACTCACGTTGCTCTGATCTATCCCCGCGTTAGCGCATACAAAACCGTGTTTCGTTTCACTAATAATGACGTTCTCAGAACATCTGACAATACGATTGGACTCCAAAAGAACGAGTTCAACGAATCGCGGGTCCTTTTTTGCTTTGCGTGCCAATTCTAATGCATTCTTCGACGGCTCGACAATCGATAAACTACATATTCGCCCTTCTGATTTTGAGACTATCTTTTGTGTAACTACCACGATATCGTGTTCCATCAAACTTACTTGATTATCCATGATTGCCTGTACGATCAATCTACCAATATCGTCACCTCGTGCAAAATCTAGATTGAATGGGACGGGTATGATTTGTATTGACTGATACGGCATTTAGGTGAATCTCGGTGTTGCTAAATATTAGCCAAAACGGCCTTTCCAAACTTCTTCTCAAGCAGATTTAGGAGAAGGGAGAGATCGTGAATCTCGATCACTACATCCGCCTTTTCTTTTACTATGTCTACTGGACAAAATCCTACGGTAAATCCAGCGAGCTCAAAAAGCTTTAGATCGTTGGCGCCGTCTACTACTACCACAATATCATCCTTCTTGAATCTCCAGTCCTTGATTATAGCTCTTACTGCAGCCGCCTTATCAGATGTAACTCTCATTATGACATCCTTGAGAACACCATCGGCAAAAATCAGCTCATTAGAGAATATCTCATCTAGACCTAGCTCGCGTTTCAACCTATCAGTTATAATCGTGAAGCCACCAGAAACGGCAACCAATTTCCAACCTGCTCGTTTCAGAGCCTCACATAATTCCTTGGCTCCTGGCATGATCTGCAGATTTTCCCCTATCTTCCTGGCGTCACTATGTCGAATTCCTCTCAACGCACGCACTCGCTTTCTGAGGCCATCTTCCCAGTTGATTTCTCCGCGTATTCCTTGCTTGGTAATATCCCAGATCTCTTTCTCCTTCTCTGGGCCCATTACCTGAGCTAGGACCGGAAGATACTCTGCGTTCAAAAGGACTCCTTCAACATCAAAAACGACGAGCATCTTAGAGATATTATTCAAAGCACCATTTTTACCATATATTAAGTTTCTTCATAACAACAGAGATGGTGTGATGTTCTATTCGATATGCCTACAAGCAATAAAATGGATAATCAAATATTCCTTTTTTAACCTGTTTTAGGGGAAAACCGTTATATCATGAAATTGCAGATGCATGTGTAAATGAATGATGAAGTAGCAGAGGCGAAGTATTTAGTGCCTGTAAAGCAGGTTGAAAAATCTATCAAGCTAACAGATGAATCCAAGAACGAACTGAAGACGATCGGAATGATGGACGAAAAAGGAAAGTTAAAATTGAAAGGTGTTAGTCCACGAATGCTTCGACGAATGAAGCTCGAGGCAGTTGATTGCCCTGTACTTCAATCCGAGGTCGGATTTATACAGTGTTACGTATGCAAAAATTTCCATAGCAGAATAACAGGCCAGGTATACTGCAAAGGAGACCCTTTGTAAATCACCAAAACTTCATAAATCGATTGAGATTTGCGTTTCATAGTTGAAGATTGATAAGGAATTTGGAATCACCTCTAAGAAGAGTGAGAACTTTAGTGATTGGTATAGCCAGGTAGTGTTGAAGACTGAACTCATAGACTACGGTCCCTCAAAAGGCTTCATTGTGCTAAGGCCCTATGGGTATTCGATATGGGAATCAATTAAGCAAATTATAGATTCTTATCTGAAGGATTCTGGACATCAAAACGCATTCTTACCAGCAATTATTCCTGAGAGCTTGCTAAGAAAGGAGGAAGAACATTTCTCAGGTTTCAGTTCAGAAGTCTTTTGGATAACAAAGGCGGGGGATAGTCAACTAGCCGAAAAACTTGCCTTGCGCCCAACATCAGAAACAATCGCGTATTCCTTATTTGCAAACTGGATAGAGAGCTATAGAGAACTTCCGCTGAAGCTGAATTTTTGGAACTCGGCCATGAGAGCTGAAATTAAGTCTACAAAACCATTCATTCGGAATTCTGAATTTCTTTGGCAGGAGGGTCATACGGTGCACTCTAACGAAGTGGAGGCTGAAAAAGAAGTTGAGTTCATAATAAATCTCTATGAGAGGGTATTATCAGAGTATATGTGTATTCCTGTGCTGAAAGGGTACAAGAGCGATAAGGAAAAGTTTGTCGGCGCGGTCTCGACTAAAACACTTGAAGCTATGATGCCCGACGGGAAGGCACTACAGTTGGCTACTTCCCACAACCTTGGACAGAATTTTTCGATACCGTTC
>JBKPHJ010000442.1:0-4846 GCA_046729835.1 Thermoproteota archaeon | reverse complement strand
CTAAATATAAGAATAACTCTTTTACTATAGTGGTTTATCTGGTTTATGCTGTTGAACTTGCCGAAGTGTAACCAATACTAGCAATGTCATTGCGATGAACAAAATTCATATGAACCATTTTGTTTTATGACATTTGCCAATGGACAATGTCTGTGCCTACTGCGGAAGGATATTTGAAGGAGAAGGGTGGCCTCACGTCGAAGGAGACTCCAATCGCGGTGTTTCCAGAATCGAGCAATTCTGCTCCGAAGATCATTGGACGTCTACGCTAAACGTCTAATCTATGATTTCAGTTTTCCGAATAGACTTTCAAAAATCCCTTTCTTGTTCTCTTTTTTCTCTACCTTCTTGAAGCATTTTGCGCAGAGTGCGCGAAGATTTCCGGGCCTGTTATCCTTCTTGGAACCATTAATATGTTCAAAGAAGGGTTGAGTGCTTCCATTAAATCTAGCATTGCAATTCTGACATCGATGGTGCGCTTTTTCTAGTACTGTCTGTTTAAGACTCATCGTCAGATGTTCGTATTTGGTCCTGTCTACGTTATCTCCTGATGTGTTTCCGAAGAACGACAATCTTTATCTTATGAAGAAACAAAAGCCCAAATTAACTCTTGTGGAAAGGTCATTTCACTGGGAAAGGTCTTTTCATCGATTATGCTCATCTAGAAACGAAGCCCTATATTTCCTTGAGATACGATCAGCGATCCTAAGTGGTTCGGGAAAGATATCCTTCTGTATAGTCAACTCATTTACGAGACTTACGGAACTCTCCAAGCATATTTTATGCCCCACACTAACATAAATAGACTTGTTTCCCTGTCTGACTATCTTTTTCCCACAGATATCTTGATCGATTGATACATAATTATTCTCAGTTTCTACGCCACACAACAATCGCTTTGCTACTCCGATTGTAGGTCTATCAACTAAAAGCCCAACAAATGATGCAAGTCCCATCCTACGTGGATGAAGAACACCATGCCCGTTCACGATCAGTACATCGTACGGTAATTTTAGTTTTCTTAAGCTCCTTAATATAGGATCGGCCTCTCTCAAAAAAAATAGTCCTGATATATAGGGAAAGTCAACGAGATATCGGCATTCTTTAGCCTCTATGACCTGAAAAGAATTACGATCCATGTTGACGACAGAACAGAACGCCATGTTCTGATGGTACGAGACATCGACTCCACAAATATGGCGCATCTGATCGGGGGAGATGAAATCTCGAGTTATTGTCAATCGTGACATGAATCTTTGTAATTCAGTAAACATGGTGTAAGGAATCGACATCCCATAAAACCATCTCGTTCAATCGTGAGGAGCTGACATTTCAAGAGTCACTGCTAACTGTTGCATCAGAGCGGATTCGACATGAGGAATGGTGTTATTTCTCCTACTATGCAATATTTTACATTTGAGCAGATAATGTTCGTGAGCAGGTTGTGGCAAGATGTCAAGTCCCCTTCACAGGATATAATTTGGTCTCCTCTAATTCTTATCTGGGAAGCAGCTTCGTTATCACTAGATCGTGTTGACTCCTTTTTCTTGTTCGCATGCTGATCCGACGTCTCATCATTATTTTGATCGCCGTGGTGTTCGGCTGTGGCAATTGCGTATGGATAGAATGATATGTAGCCGATCATAACTAGAATAAGGGTACTTAATGCTGTAAAGGCAAAATTAGGTTGCATATATGCACTTAACATCGCCAACCATAATATATTTAGAATTTATAATAAAAACAACTAAAATTGAATACATCGAATTTGGAGTATTTTTGTACCGTCCAACAAACTTCATATATTCAGCATGTTTTCCTGTGAACAAGCATGAATACTTAAAAACCACAAAACAGTCGGGTAAAACGAGGTTCAGGACAGAAAGCAACCACAACAATAAATAGTAGAAAAAAAGCAATCTGTTTAGATCGAAGAGAGACACTTCAGTCTTGTCCACGTTCCTTCTGAAAATTTTGGTGCAAACAGATAAATTTTCTCTTATATTGAGCTCCTCCTTGCCTGTGACTTTAGAGGCTTTAGAACTAATGAAAAAGCATTTCCATCATGGATGTTCCTAAAAGAACCAATCATTCATATGAGCACTGGATCTACGAAACTTATTTTTATGTTCATCACTCCTTAGGCTAGCTTTGGGATACTTTCTCTATTCTAATGTCAAAATGATCTTAAATCGCTAGCTAAGGTCTTGTCATATTACCCAGTTTATCAATATTAGTAGACTTTGAATTTATACTACTAAAAGTCATTATCGTTCTCTAGTATGTTGAAGGGTAAGATAGAATTAGTGGTTGCATTACTTACTATCTTATCTCTAATTGTCGTTTTAATTGATATTTTTTTCCTTTGAATCCTCAACAGAAGAGATTCATCTATATTTTCGATCTTGTTGTTGTCATTATTCTTGCGACGGACTTCACCTTTAGATTAAGAAGAGCAGCTAAGAAGAAAAGCTATATCATAGGCCATTGGTACGAAATCCCAGCGATGGTGCCTCTGATAATGTATGCTTTTGTCGATCCAACAACTCTGGCCGGTCAAGTATTGCAACAATTCAGGGTAATCGCATTCTTCAGGCTTGTCCGGCTTTATTACATCCTTACACTTATTGAAGGAAGTCATTTTGTGCTTCTGTCAGCTTTCTCAATAATAACAATAGTATTCGGTGCTCTCGGAGTATATTTAACTGAAATTGGTAATCCTAATACTAACATTAGAAATATATCTGACGCTTTTTGGTGGGCGATTGAGACTGTTACGACTGTGGGCTATGGTGATGTGTATCCTACCACTGCTGAGGTCATTGGATCATTTGTCATGTTCGCAGGGATTGGAATTCTTGCTACATTCATCACTGCTCTTGGAGCCAAATTGATTGAGCTTCGATTGAGTAGATCGATTGAGGAAGAAAAACAAGATCGAGTGCCTGATGATCTTCCAAAAAAGACTAAGGCTTTGATAAAAGATCAAATTGATAAAGTAGAAACACTTGATCAGGAAGATTTAGACACCCTGATTACAATGTTGAAAAGCCTACGTCAGAACTATGGTCTGGTCGGGGCGCACGAACACACTATAGAATTCCTAAACATATGGTAGAGGGATATGACGGCCACTCTGTTTCTCTCAAAATGGAGAAGAGAGAAATAGAAAGATTCAAAGGTGATAGAGGAGAGGGATTTGAGAGGGTAAAATAACAAGCAATCCCTTGAACATATTGTCGATCCTTACACCTTCTGGATGAATAATCTTCAGAAAGGGTGTTCAAAATGCATAGATATAGGAAATCGAACCAACTGTCATCAAGTATGTTACACATGAGCTAACGATCTCACCGATTAGCATGCTTTATCGCTGCTATCTATTTATCCTAGAGATAATTGCGGTCTAGTGAAAGGCATATCGGCTAGTGGCCAACATCTTACATACCTCATTATGTACTATAAGTATTGGACAAAATGTCTGATGCTGTAGTTAATCGGGAAGCTATAGTACACAAGAACGTGAGGTCTAGGGATATGCAGGACGCAGGAAATGTCGATGCTATAACGAGAGATATCGTCGTAATTACGACGCAGGGAGACCGTGAAGAGTATAATCTGCCAAAAACTGAAGTGGACGGATTCAATGGTGCCGAGGTTTTCTTGAAAGTCACCCTTGCGGAATTAGAAAGCTATAGGGTTTGAGGCAGCGACAAGTAACGTTATAACAAAATCTCTTTTTTCTTTTTTATATATCCAATGTTATTATTCCAGAACCCTTTTTCATTCTTATTATTCAAAGTCAGCAACCAACTCGAGATTCCCGCTTGCAATGTTTATCACCTGTTTTAGTAAGCACTCAGTAGAAACTTATCTAACAAAATGGACCGGGTGGGATTCGAACCCACGACCACCTACGTCTCCTCTACCTAGGCTTGGGTATGCAAGGCAGATATTCTACCAGACTAAACTACCGGCCCATTAATCCATTACGCTCATAGGGTGATGATAATTTATTCCTTTAGAACAAGGATATAAAATGCTCGATGGCTACTAGAGTCGTAATTATACAAAAGTTGGATCGACTCACTGAGAGCTAACATGCGCTAGCACTAGTTATTCAAGGCACCTGGTACTTGGGAATCAAACATGAACAGATTCATGAAACGAGGCTGTTCGAAAATAAAAAGTCGCTGAACGCAGTACTAGATGATAAGCATAGTATATCTGTTAACTCGATTGAATCTCGGCCTGCAACATGTTCGTAGTTCGTAATTCATGACATTTTTCAAGGGCAGTTGATTTTGACTGAAATAAAGAAACCATTTGAAATTATAAATGGAGGGAATGAATCATTAGAGAATCATTAGAGAAAGTATGTCAAGATTAATCGAAATTTGAATCGAAACGCTTTTAGGCTCTCGTTTTATAAGAATTCTAGCGGGCTTATGTCTACACTTCTAACTGACCGGGTTTGGGTAATGCTATCAGAGGTTGCAAAGAGAGGTGTATATCCGTTGCATGCATCACGACTAGGTATCTATAGGATCCCGATCGATCTTACGAGCAACGGTGAGATTACCGAAGTAGCTAATGATATCAAGAACATGGGATTTACAGTAGAGACTTTCGCTGATAGGATATATGTCACATACAGGTGGACCGAAGAGGGATTTGATCCAATTGAGCAGAAGCACTTGAAAGGTAATTTGTCCATTACTGTGGAGATTGTTACCGGAGACGTCGTTGATATAATTTATCAGATCAAACCTCTAGAGTCATTTGGTGACTACTATTGGATAAAAAATTATAGGCAGAAGGCCGACCAGAATGCCAAAATGATTAT
>JBKPHJ010000441.1:0-2980 GCA_046729835.1 Thermoproteota archaeon | reverse complement strand
TACAATGTCAAAATAGGAGAAAATACTAGAATAGAGGGATCTGTGTATATTCCTCCTTTGACAATCATAGGAAAGAACGTATTTGTGGGACCTGCAGCAGCGTTCACTAATGATCCATATCCCATGAGTAGAAGAATGATTGGTGTAACTGTAGAAGATGGAGCTATTATAGGAGGAAGAGCCATTATAAAACCAGGCGTTAGAGTGGGAAAAAATAGCGTGGTAGCAATGGCAGCGGTAGTCACAAGAGATGTTCCTCCTGACACTGTAGTCATTGGACATCCTGCGAGAATTCGATATTCCCGTGCTGAGTATGATTCAAAAAGGGAAAAATGGAATTCTTCGCCGAGTTGATCCCAAAATAACCCACGCGCGTTCCTCCAATAATTGATATTAATCTATGATTTATGACCGCTCGCCCGTGGACAATGAGCGAATGGATAAGATAAAGACAGTTTAACCGCCAATGAATCTCCTAATTCCCTCTAGTTAACATATAAGAACCTCCTAAGATAACCCTCAATCAAATAACTCAACCTCATCACAGGCTAAATTATCACCTTTAGGATTTTTCGACAATTCTCAAGCTGAAACTGAACATTGCTCCTCTGCCCGAGGGATTGTTCTGCGCCCATATTCTACCGCCGTGTGCTTCAACTAGATTCTTGCTAAGATATAGACCAAGACCCATCCCATCATAAGAATTTGTAGAAAACATAGTAAATAGGTTTGACTGTATTTTGGGGTCTATGCCTTCGCCGTAGTCTATTACACTAACGACCGCTTCTTTATTGCTGCAGTGATTGAGCTTAGTCAATGTTACCTCTATAATTCCTCCTTCGTTTTTTGTGAATCTCAATGCATTGTTCAGAAGATTCGAAATTATCTGTACCAATCTACTATAATCGGCCTCCGCTATGATATCCCAAGGATCTTTAACTAGAGAGAAATTGTAAGTTACTTTGATTTGCTTCTCTGGTTTCTCATTCGTGATCTCTGTTTGATAATCATTTACCATAGAAAGTAACAAATCATGTAACCTTATTGGTTCTTTGGTTAGCTTGAGCATTTTGCTTTCAATTCTTGTTACATCAAGTATATTCTCAGTAAGTCTCCTAAGCCTTTTTGCGTTCCGTGTAATAACCTCAAGGTACTTGTCAAGCTCTTTGTCTTTGTTTTCTTTCGCCACGATTTCAGATAATCCTAGTATGGGCTGGATTGGAGTCCGCAATTCATGCGCGGCAATATTAATGAATTCCTTTTGTAACTTATTATTGAATTCTAACTGATTGTTTGCCTCAACCAGTTGTTTATTCGAATCATCTAATTCCTTGGTTCTCTTTTTAACCTCTTTCTTGAGAGAATTATTCCATTTCATCAGGAATATCATCAAAACCGCTACTCCTGCCAATGTGGCGGCGAAAAGCGAAAACAACTTTATCCGTTCAACGAAAAGCGAATCTTCGAGGTCAGAATAAAGGCTCATTGTGGGTGTAACGACCCGGAGGAAAAATTCAGGTTTGCCATTTATTGATATAGGCTGCTGCGTCATGATTCTCTCCCCCTCACCGTAGTCATAGATACCGTAGCCCGATTGCCCTTTTAGAAGATTTCTCGTAAGGTTATTGAGGACTTCATTTTTGTTTACGTACTTCTGAACATATTGACCAAAGAAATTCTGTCCAAGAAGTGCTCCATTGCCCGGATTAGTCAGTAAGTTTCCCTCTTGGTCAAGTACAACCAAAAACTGTTGGTTTAAGTCTTCGAGATTCCCATAAGTAGAGAAAAATGGAACAGTGGAGATCGAAGCACCAACGATCCCTAGATCCTCACCAGTTGCTCTACTAACGACGGGGAAAGTGATATAAACTTTGTAGATTCCTTGCCTCTCAAACCCACCTGAAAAATAGGGCGCCGATGTCTTGATTTTACTATCCCTTACCCATTTTCTCTGAGATAAATCATCGCCTATTCTTAAGAAGTTAGTATCACTCATTTTTTTGTCCGGCCCTGACATGACCAAGGTCACCACATTTTTTTTGTCCAGTAAAAATATGTCGTTGACTTCAGCTCCATATCTTTGTAGTTTCTCTTTTACTAAGTCGACCGTTTGATCCGTAGAGAAATTACCACTTTGAAGTAAATCCGAATTTGCTAGACCATCCAGCATGGATACCAATATGCCCAGATCTGAGCTTATGCTTTGCGAGATGCTATCTGTTATATCTAATTGTCTATCCATTTGTTGTGCATAAAGGTTCTTCCGGACGGTAGATTCTGTGTAATTTTGTAAAAAGACTAGCAGTAATAATGAGGAACTTGTGATTGCAACTACCAGTATGATACCTACCAGAATTAGCCTCTCCGTTTACAGTCTCCCTCGTTCTTACACCTACTAAGTACGATTGTGCATTACTTTAAACTTTCCTTAGCTTAAACAATCAATGGCGCCTCACGAAGCTCTAATAATTCATTGTTATTTTTCGAAAATGTCTTATACATCACGTGACGGTTCGGAGAAAGCCGAGGATAACAGTAAAATAATCTCCTTGCCTTATTTTGTTGATAAGCAATGTTGCGCTCTAGGTCATCAATATCAAGACCAATGGGCTTTTCTCTGATATCGGTTTTGCTGGTGTCACTTTTACTCTTTAGTAATCTGTTAATAGATGACGTATTTTACCTCTTTTCCTCTTTTCAAGTATTTTTGTCTTCACTTCAAACAGCAGTAAAAGCACAACTAAACTCGAACTACCCTTCAGTACTAGATTCGGTTGTTCTCGCAACTAAAGGTCCAGCCATTTCATCTGATAAGCTGAATGATAGTCCAAATACTACTGCGGATGACACAATTACTCTAAAGGCTATTCTCACTGATTTGGGTGAAAAAGGTAGGTGGAAATCGTTGTTAGAAAAGGGTCTAGAGAAGTTACAAGGTAAGTACCCCCATACGCACTTTTCTCTTGAATATAATGCGTAT
>JBKPHJ010000440.1:0-2218 GCA_046729835.1 Thermoproteota archaeon | reverse complement strand
CTCGTGGGCTCGGAGATGTGTATAAGAGACAGCGGTATACCGATTGCAGCAACCCCGAACCTTATTCTAGCCCATTCTGGAAACTGAAAATCATCTCCAAAAATGAAGTCTAATATGGGAATGACTGCAATTATAATTCCCACTATAATACCAATTTTTTCAAGCTCGGTAAGTCCGGTCAGCATTTTTCGCCAGTACAAAACTATCAGCATAGTGATGAATATAACGGAAGCTATCAGCCACCCGACTTGCAACTACACCACCCGCCACGCGACGCTAGCTCGGAACTCCCGAGTTTGCAACAGAGATTGCAATACAAATAGTTAAATATGTCTCTAGCGATATTACTAGTGATATGTTGTCAAACTGGCTGTCTAGAGTAGGAAGTTCTATTCCTCGCGGTTTCTCAAGACATTATGTACTAAATTTGCTTAGAGACGAACCTATGACTGGGAAAGAGATTATTGACAAAGCCGTTTTTCAGAGCGATGGCAAGTGGAGACCATCACCAGGCCTGATTTATCCAATGCTTGGTAGGCTGTTGGAAGAAGGATTGATCGAAGAGGCAGAGAATGGTAGGTACAGGATAACCCTCAAGGGCTTAGAAATGGCCTCTGACGTAGAGTCCATAAACAATATAATCCAAAAACAGTTGGATGTTATGCTACGATTCGGTAATGTGGGTAAGTTCCTGGCATTAGATCTAATTGATAGAGCTTCGGCCATTGGATCGGCACTAAGCTCAAATCTAGACAAAATGACAGAACAAGAGAAGGAAAAGTACCGAGAATTTCTTGTTTCTGAGTTAAAGAAACTAGATGCGCAAGCAAGTAGAGAATCGGAAATCAAGGTAGACTAAAGTTCTTTCTAGATCCTTTCTTTCGCCACCCCTGTGCTTGCGTTACTCTGAGTGTGGACAGTCAGCTACAACCGACTCCATTCCAGTGCCATTTCACGAACCATAGTCATTGGTAGAAGATGTTATCACGTAATACTATATAATTTTCTCAAATTTTGTTCCAAATACTTCAGCAACAGCAAGAACTATGAGTATTTTTGTAACCCTATGGAAGGAAAGTGCGGGATACTTGTTCACGCTTTCCATTATGGGGTTCAATAATATTTCTACAATCTTCTATTACAAATCTCACTTTGTTGTTTTGCATCTGGGTGGTGGAAATTCTCCTAAGTGTCATTCCTGTGGTGCTCACCTGTGCCAAATACATAGAGTAGTATTTTTTGAACATTTATCTCTGTTGGTAGGCTTGTATCTACTACTAGGTGCTCTCCCCGCACTGGCTCGAATATATTCTTCATCTTCGCATAGATCGAATAGTCTGCATCAGAGTAGTCGTTTTTCCTCCCTCTTAGTCTTCTAATTATGACATCTTCCGGACAGATGCATTCAATCACAAAGAGCCGTACGTCATTTTTACTAAGTTTCTCTCTAACTTCACTCCTTGACCTTTCTCGATTAAAGGTTGCATCAAGAATACAATCGAGTCCAGCCTCACTCAAATATTTGGCTAACATTACTAAGACGACATATACAAGGTGCCGCTCGGAACCTGAATAAGTAGGATAGTGTATTATCTCCTTTCTTATCTTGTCTGAAGACAATATGGGAGCATCTATTGACGAGGCGACTGAGCTAGCGAGAGTTGTCTTTCCGACTCCTGGCAAACCACAAAATAGGATAGTCACGGGCATCAAGCAAGCAATGTCGCAGATAACAAGTTATCCCTTAAAGTGCGGTCGGGAAATATCAACTCTTATTCACCTAGCAATCTGTAACTTTAAAGAAGTTGTAAGTGTGATAATAGTATTATCTCTTTTTTTCATCAGGAAATATGTAGTTGATAACCATATCGACAGCTTTATTCTTTAACTTGTCCTTGTAATATTCCATCCCTTTTGTTGGCATGTTCAGTGCTTTCTCCTTTGCAATATCGTCCACTGTTCTGTGATCTGGTGCACCTTCAAACCTTATCTGATAATCCTTCATCTTCGACAATGCAACTGAATCGAAAATATCTTTCTGCCAAATTGATGCGACGAAGTAGATATACGGGGGATTTGCTCGTTTTTGTATGAATTCAAGTATATAATCGAAGGTCTGCTGAACATTCCTCGGTGAAGCATTCAACAGAACAAGTTTTTCATCTACGCCAGATTCCATCAGCATCTTTTTGATATCTTGGCCGGACCTGTCATCTGC
>JBKPHJ010000439.1:0-2762 GCA_046729835.1 Thermoproteota archaeon | reverse complement strand
GTGCAAAAATTATTGTAGGACCTGCAACAAGTACTGCAGTTTCAGCTGTTAGAGAATATGCAGATGTTAATAACATTATCCTCCTTAGTTACTCTAGTACCTCACCATTACTTTCCATTGAAGGTGATAATCTTTTTCGGTTAGTTCCTGATGACACATATCAAGGAAAGATGATTGCGCAAAGAATGATTAACGACGGTATAAAGGTTATAGTTCCCTTTTGGAGAGGTGATATTTATGGAAATGAACTTTATAAATCTACTAAATCTAATTTTGAAAAACTAGGAGGCAAAGTAGAAGAAGGTGTTAATTATCATCCATATACAGGAAAATTTGCCACCAGTTTACATCGCATAAATTTCATAATGTGGAATCAGGATTTAGAAAAATTAAGCAAAATTGTATCTGATGCTGTAAAGAAATACGGTGTTAATTCTGTGGCTGTATATGCAATATCTTTTGATGAAATAACACCCATTTTAATCCAGTCAACACTTTATGAAAACTTAGAAAAAGTAAGATGGTATGGCAGAGATAGTATTGCACAAAATCATCATATAACAAAAAATGTTGATTCAGCAATATTTGCAATGAAGACTGATTTTTCCAATCCGCTGTATTCAATAAGTAGTAAGACAGAGAAATCTCATGCGCTTGAAGAAGAACTAGAAAGAAAATTACATGAAGCGGGTTCAATAACATATCCTGCAATAGCCTATGATTCTTATTGGATAGCTGGACTAAGTCTTGATAAAAATAGTACCTTTAGCTCAAATAATGAAAACTTAACTAAATCATTTAAAGAATTGATTGTTGAAACCGTGGAATCATTTGAAGGAATGTCAGGTCGAATAGAAGTTAATAAAGCAGGCGATCGTATTGGGGGAAATTATGATTTTTGGATTGTTGGTAAAGATAATGATACTCAAAGTTATGAGTGGAAGAAGGAACATAAAATAGAAAAAGCTAAGTAGATTCAGATGTTTCAATTGCATCCTGACTAACCTACAGTTAATGCTGAATTCTATTCATCTAAAAATTTTATCTTTAATATCTTCCAAAGTTTTTAATATATTTTCTTTGAAGAAGAAGTCATCATCAAATGAATAACAATAAGCTAAATGAATTCAAACCTTCATTCAATCAGAGAGGTAGCAAGTAGTATTATTATTATTCTTCTCCCCTGATACAAAATTTGTTAGATTATAACACAGACAACCTGTCTAAATGTAAAAGCGATGGTTTTAAGTTAACAGAGCTACAGATCTAATAATACTCTGCTTTCTTTATTTATTATGTCTTATCATTATGGTTAAATTAAAACCAATACGGTTTACCAAAATTAAAGAAAATCAAGAGAAGCCACACCTAAGAGTAATTCCTGATAGACTACAAAAACTAATTGGCCTCTACAAGAAAAATCACGTTGAATATCCCTGTCCTCCTAAGTCCAGAAAGAACAGAAAGTCCTGTTCATAATACTTGATATGATACTACTATAAACCTTCAAAATCAGTCAATAGTGGATAAAGTTACAATTGTAAAAGTTTTGGCTTATAGCTTAGCTCAGAATCTAAATAATTCAGCAGCATATCTACATCATATCCATCAAAGTTACAAGAAACTTGTTTAAGGATCTCTTGTCTTCTTGGAAGTCTTGAGTTCTGAATAACTGGTAATTCTTTTCTTCTAATTATTGATTTTACAGACCTTGCTTTAGTTTCCATTTTTACACTTACTTTACCTAGCTTCTCTTGATAACTTAAATAGTTTCTCAGGTAAACATATTACAATGGATGATTCGCTAAAAATAAAAGAAAAAGTAAAGGAACGATATGGAAAGATAGCTTTGACTGGTGGTCCTTGTTGTGCTCCTTCAGTTGGTAGTGGAAGAGAGGATGAAAGTGAAGGTCGAGGATGTTGCACAGGGAGCAATAAAACGGTTGTACAACCTTTACGATCACAATCACTAGCACAAGTTGCTGAAATGGTGGGATATGATTCAAAAGAATTAAAATCTATACCGGAGGCTTCTATCCTCGGCGTTGGATGTGGCACACCGACAAAGTTTGCCTTTATTAAGGAAGGTGATACGGTGGTTGATTTAGGGTCAGGTGCTGGTATTGATGTGTTTCTAGCAGCTAACTTAGTGAAGAATTCTGGAAGAGTTATAGGAATCGATATGACTGATGAAATGCTGCAGAAGGCAAGAAAGAATGCAGCAGAAACATACGTACGTACGGCTGTACGTGGTTACACAAACGTGGAATTTAGGAAAGGAGATATTGAAGAAAGAATTCCCGTTGACAATAATAGTGCAGATGTTGTGATAAGCAATTGTGTAATTAATCTAGCAACAGATAAGGTGAAAACATTTAGCGAAATATACAGAATTCTAAAGCCTAATGGAATAGGTAGGTCTCTGATCTAGTTACAGATAAGCAGATAGAAAACATTGAGTCTATAGATCTAGACAAGTGGTGTAGTTGTATTGATGGTGCGTTGACCAGCCAGAACTATATTGCCAGCATTAGAAAGGGGGGATTTGATAAGATAGAGGTATTAGATGAAAAGGTCTATACAGAGGGAGATGAGACTGACAACAGAAAGATTACTAGCCTTGTGATAAAGGCAGTAAAAGAATGGTATTCTTGAAGAGGTAGTTTTGATTATATATGAAATTTTCATTTGGCAGTAAATCAAGAATCGAGACAAAGAAGACGGTGCTCTTTGTTTGTGTGGAGAATGCTGGTAGAAGTCAG
>JBKPHJ010000438.1:0-2325 GCA_046729835.1 Thermoproteota archaeon | reverse complement strand
ATATGGATGTAAGCTCTCTACTAAATCAAAGGTTGATTGACTTCAATTATAAGTATCCATCTAAGTTATTGATAATGGCACTCTACTAGTAAAACGAATAACTCTACTAGTATAATGCTCTATCCTATTCTGTTCTAATCTGTTCTATTCGTGCATCTCCATACACACACAGTATACGAAAGAAAGGCATTAGGAATAAGATGATGCTGTTGCTATATTTCGAGAGCCTAACTCCTCCCTCACTTCTTCTCTTTCAATTCAACACTATGCGGGCGGGTATTTTATGGCTTTCCGAAGTTTTGTATTTTGTGAAACTATGGAGTCAACACAATTTAAGCCTGCTTGACAGAGGAAAGTATTAGTAAGTACATCAAATTGTAGGAAGACTCTTTTTGTGCTTGATGAAGTGTGAGTTCGCAACCATATGGACATTGTTAAATGGGAGACTCATCTTTAATCCGTCAATAATAACGAATCCATATGCGAATTTATTACAAGATATTTCTCCTTATCTTATGGTAGAGCTCAAAACCAAAAACGAGATGTATTTTTACGCCCATTAAAACGAGATTGCTTACCATAAGGTGACCAGCCATTGTGATCATTGTTCAAAGGGGAGAAATATTGGAAATACTTAGATTACTCGAGATGACACAGACAGATTTATTAGATTAGCTTCTTCGGACTACTCCATTCCTAGCAAATAGCAATTCACCTAGAATCCATCTGAGATAAAGTACAGACTTAATATCAATGTTAACTCTCGTCACATTTTCTCTTGTTGCATCATCACTAGTTGTAATTCCAATGCCTTTTACCCTATTTATGAATGTAGAACCGTCTGATTTCATGTATAACTCGTAGGCCACTGCACGACCTCTGTTTCGATGTGAAAGTCGTATATACGGAGATAATTTTCTTTGAAAAGCTGTCTTATCTTTGTCTTTGACTTGGGATCTCTCCAAGATACCCAACAAATTGTACCCCGTTCCTAAAAATGGAATCGCATCCTTGATAAATCCCTTGAGCTCAGGTATCTCATCGCACTTTATTCCAGGGGATCTGTCATTCCACATTAGATAATAGTTACTAACTTCTAAAGCTGGTTTCTCAAAATCGTTTAGATCGAGCAATTCCTTTACTACTGGTTCTGGAATCTTCAATGACTCTTCTAAGTCAATCTAATAGATAAAGTCGATATGCCTTTATCTTCGTCGAGCTGTTTAGTCATAAAGTATCGAGATATCTGATCGTGAAGGAACATGTAAAGTATACTGTGCAAGAGATTTGTCTAGGTCACATAGAATGAATTAGCAAAATGTCAAACACATAGACATCTGAAGTTATGCACTTCTTGATTTGTTTTACAAAGGACTGCTATGAAAAGCATTTAACTAACATTGAAATAACCTTTTTCTAAAATAAGAACATATTTGGATAAGTTAACGCCTTTGTAATTGTGATCAACCTTGCCTTCGTCTTCTGCCTCTTCTGCCATTGCACTGGATGATGTTACTAGAGCTAAAATCGTACAGATGATCCTAAGTAAGGACACCGAGCTTGCATTGCAAAAGCTGAGCAAATTCTACAATATTACCCCACCTGAGATAGTTGTTGGAACTATCAAGGGAAAGCGCAAGACCGTTTACGCAGTTTATGTTCAAAAGCAATGCAAAATTTATGCTATGAATTCAGACGTCTTTTATAACCCCTTCGTAGTACTACATGAATTCTATCATCATCTAAGAACTAGAGCCGATATGCATGGAGGCTCAGAGAAAAATGCAAATTTGTATGCCAAAAGATTCATCGATTCATACGTGAAGTTATCAACGCAATTCAAGGAATATTAATATCTGAGGAAAAATGGAAAACACTGCTTCTGTAGAGGCAATCATTGATTTATAGTAGAATGACGGACAATTAAATCGTAACAGGCACTGTGGAAACAAGTGGATATGCTTCATCCAAAAGGTGAGATATACCCCCGCCGAATTATATCTTAATGGTCTGGTCGACGGGCTTTGTCTACTACCATCTTTCACAATTCCGAAGGAGTTAATCCTAAACTGGTTTGGGTGTGGGACTACTCAAAAACAGCTGATGTTATCCTAGGTTCACAAAACAGTACTTTAAAAGATCTTTAAGGAAAAAAGATTGGAATTGAGGGATTGAACACCTATTCCCATATCTTTGTATTACAGGCCCTAGCTAAAGCCGGGTTGTACGAAAAAGATGTTCAATTTGAAAATATAGCGGCTCAGGATATCCTAAATGCCTTGAATAATAAGCAAATTGATGCAGGCCATACATATGGGCCTGCAA
>JBKPHJ010000437.1:0-2917 GCA_046729835.1 Thermoproteota archaeon | reverse complement strand
ATAAGAGACAGCTACTGGACAACTAGATTATACGAATAGTTCTAAGCCGTTGGTACTTGAAACTCCTGGAACGTACAACATAGTCGATGAAGCTTATGATACAGAAAAGGCCACGATAACAGTTCTAGATAACGAAACATCTAATGGAAATCTCATATCGGGAGGATTCTACACCCCGACCAATCAAGTAGCAAACATTAAAGATAACGACGGTGGATCTCATCCTGGTTCTCTTCGATATTACACAGAGGAGTTTAAGAAGAACGGCTTTAACGTACTTAGTGAGTATAATTTTACATATGCTACATGTGATTACTGTCCTGGAAAATTTTGGCCTGATAACAAGTCCGGAGAACATACACTGTTGATATATAGTTCGCAAGACCCGCTTCCAATTGCATTAGATAAATTAGGAAAACTAGTCAGAGACAATGTTTATATATAAAAACTATACCAATTAGCAGGACTAACGTCGTAGGGTACTACACGAGATTCTTCATATATAATGAAAGCCTTTCAATCTCTTTCCTGCGATCTTCTATATCATAATTCATAAAGGGACATTTTATTTTGGTTTACCAACAAATAGTTAGTTGTCTCAATTTGAATATCCTAAACATTAGAGAACCTGCTCTGTTGACCAATTATTTTGGACCGATGACTCAGATATTCTAGCATCAAATTTCTTTTTGGAAAAATGACCAAAAAGATTTGATTTTCGCTACCTATTTTTTTGTATTATTGCTAGGAAAAATAGAACAAGGATAGCAAGCGTCATAGAGGGAGTTATTAGCGAAGTGTATCCTGCATCTAATATTTTGAAGGTATCTCCTAACGAATCGAACAACAATTGAACTGCAAATAGAGCAAACGCCGTCGCTGCATATATTATCCTCTTGAGGCCTGTTTTGCTATAGGCTGAAATTGATAGTGCTAATAGCAGAATGGAGAAGATACCAGAAGCTGCTTGAATAACACTCTCAATATTTTCAGAGAGTTGAGTCTGGAGAATGCCTTAAATAAGAAATAGCCGTTTCAGTTATAACAGTGATGTATAACCGATTGTTAGTGGACTATCGACATTTTGTTATTATTGGAGCTGTTCTCATGACACTTACGCTGACAGTCATCGTTTTTGGAATGCAAAATCCTATAGTTGCTACAACTGGAAACGGCTTGCAAGGAGAACGTCCGAATATAAACGCCTCAACTGTATTCGATACGCATACAATGATTCCAGGAAACAACGTAAAGAATTTTGCAATATTGATTCCTAATGAAGCGCATGAATCAACAAATCAACCAAAGAATCAATATCCACTTATCAATCAGCCGTACGTTCCTCAGAATATAGTTATTCCAGTAGGAACTGCTGTGACATGGCTGAATGGTGATGTAGATCATGATCATAAAATAATACTAGTCAATAGTCAAATGCCAAATGCTCCACCCATCTTTGAAAGCAACGCATTTGCGTACAATACAGCAATAACCCCAATAAACTTTAATGAAACAGGTGAATATAGCTATTTTGAAAAAGATGCTAATAACAATGATCCGAATTTCATAATGAATGGAACGATAAAAGTCATAAACCAACCTCAAGAATCTACTGGCAACACCTCAGGTGTAACAGCAGAAACTATCGGCACATTTATGGTGCCAGCTAAGGATCTAGATCTATATATTTCAGAATTGAATACAAGAGGAATTACAACCGACAGCACACATACATTCAAGGATCTTCGTGGAGGACAGAAAGGGACTGGACCCGAACAAACACTTATTGTGTGGACTAGCTCTGGAAAGAATCTTAATGAGGTATTAGCATCTCTGGAACAAATTAGCCCTAATTTGCCATACAGTTAGACTGGGAAAAACAAAAAATTGCGTTTCGCATCATGATATCCTCTGTCAAGCAACAGCTTAATGGTCTAGGCAGAAAAGTCAAATGTTTTATTAGATACAGTATATTCATCGTTCTTTCTCTCTACACGTATTATTTCATCGATTTGAAATCGTCCTTCAAGTATATCTGCGAATCTTCTCGGTTTTAAGAACTGACCATGGAATTTTGTCTTCTGACTCAATAGATTGTCTATAATGGCATCTTTTACTCCATGCTCCTTTCCCACTTTTAGTAGTTCCCTTACCAAATCAACATAATCTGAAACCAGCAAGAGCATAACCTCCTCCATATGAGTTCTATCGGAGAAAGTTATGTCAGTATTTCTGTTGATAACACCGTCTCTATTAGTAGGAATCTCTGCCTGTTTTTTAGGATGCAAATTGACAATGCAAATCCCTAATCTTGGAACATTTTCCTTCAATCCTCTCACCTTCCACCAATAATGCCTATGCATTAGAACTAACTGCATTAATGGAGTATTGGTCATAAGACCTCCGTCCCAAAAATAACGCATCTCTTTTCTGTAGCCATTGCCGTTCCTACCACTACTAGTTGTCTTCTCTAAGCCAATCCGATTATTATTAGTCGGTTCAGGGGTGTAGCTTTCAACCTCTATTTTAGTAAAATCGAAATTGACTGGATACGATCCGCTTGCTATAACATGATCGGACGTAATTCCCTTATCATAGTAGGCCACATGCTCAAATCCAATTTCCTTATCATCGTCAACACTGATGAATCGCCCATACTCTGTCTTTCTAGAACCATCTTCCTTGGGATAGCTGTCAAATGTGACTGGCATACCATCAGCAACGTCAACTGCTACCAATATGAGTCTAGGTTGATCTTCTTCCTGAGTAGTAGCTATTGGAAATTTTGCAAATCGCTCTAGACTTCGTCTCAATGGTTCGTTACTATAACGATACCATGTATTATCTGAATCGAAGAACTTGGTGTCAGTCGTGGGTCGATGAGGATAAAACACATTTGGTACTCCGTAGATCGCAA
>JBKPHJ010000436.1:0-1259 GCA_046729835.1 Thermoproteota archaeon | reverse complement strand
ATTTAATAACTTTAGAGAGTTGTGTATTGCAGCTTCCTTAGCTTGTAATCCTACTGTAAAATCTATCTCAAATATGTTACTACTCTCAGATATCCTTGTCACTAGGACGAAATCACATTCAGTTAGAGTTAGTACGTGTTCCTTTGCACAGGCCGCAAGATCATGATCTTCTATCTCTACTACCCTAACCTGACCATGTTCACTTATACGTTCTTCATTTGCTCGTAGTTTTGGAAAGCGCTTCTTTGCTTCACTTAATGATGAAAAGGAATATGACACGACCCTCCTTCCTGTATTAATAAGTCGATTTACATCTTCTTGAGCCTGTATAATCAATTTACGGTCTGTATTTGGAACTTTACTAATAAATACAGTATTTATTTTATCACGATGATCTACTTTGACTACACTTAATGTACGACCTGTTAATTTCTGCAGCGATCCTACAAATGCATGTTCGGCAGTGTGTGCACAGGCAAGAAGATATTCAGGGGAGTTTTGCATATATTACTATATCTAAAGGTAATGGCTTCTCAGACATATATACGGGTTCATCGACTGCTTAGTACGTGAAGTCGCGCAAGTCGATTCTTTTCCATTTGATAATTCCGAATCATTCTCTTAATTTCTTGTGCCTTATGAAATCTCTTAATGCGATTGCCTCCTCCCTATAGGCCCGTATAGTATGTTTCGTGCCTTCTGGACAAATAACCGTGACCGTTACTATATTTGTTTCTGCGTCAGAGGCGATTACCTGTGGCTGTACACTTTCTATTTTGCAATCTGCTGAAAGTAATTTTTGTAATTCGATAATAGATTTATTTACATCATTCATTGGAATCCAAATTCGTACTATAGCAATTAACACATATTAAAATGGCTCTATGTGCAAAGATGAATACACATGACTATGCTTCTATGATAGTGCTCAATTTGGAGCATTTTATCCCTTCTCTTAGGTATGAATTCCCATCTCATTTGGCCATCTAGATATAACTGCCTTTCATTTTCGTTGCTTAATCACTGTCTCAAAAGTTGTACTATCATCAAGTACAATGCGACCCATTTAGAAAACATCTAGTATCAAGGTTGAATTGCTTTGAATGCTTCCATTGCGAGTCGTTGTGCCATTTCATCATGTGAATTCTTTGAGCAAAAGGATCGCCAATAATAAAAGCACACAATATGCAAAGCTTGTGAATCTACATAGGCATTTGTACTAGCTATATGAATTGAGCATATCGGATGCCCTTCTTAAG
>JBKPHJ010000435.1:0-12490 GCA_046729835.1 Thermoproteota archaeon | reverse complement strand
AGTATCTTGAGTCATAGGTAATGAGTGCAAAATATAATAGTATTTCATTGATTATATATTAGGATTGCATTTCCACACTCGATTCTTTTATCCCTTTTCTGTGATTGCTTTTGTTTATTGTTTATGAGTGCAGTTCTTTGCGCTAAATATAGCTGATTGGGAGAGCTATATATAAGGATCAATCGCGACTAGGAACGACCAAAATCTTTTTTTCTATTAAAGAAATTAGTTGTTACTCTGCAGACGATATGCAGCTTGCCTAAGACCTGCCAACTGCTAGGAGAATGTCTTTTTCCATTGCGCTCTATCTCACGCTATTCATTCTTAACACGACTCTTTATCATCTGGCGTTCTTTGATATCCTGTGCAGACATCATGAGAATTTATAGAGTGCAGTGAATTAGAAGAATGTTGTGCTATTAGCACTGCATTTCTGGCATTACGAATTTTCAATGGTTTTTATACGTCTCCGTCAAGCTGTGAGGCGAGGGCGCAAGACATCATTAATTACGCATAATTATGGCATCAGCTTCAATCTCTACCAGCATTTCCTTCAATATCAAATTTTTTACTTCAACCATGGTTGTAGCTGGTCGAATATTCCGAAAAAATTCTGCGTGCGCTTTTCCTATATTTTCCCAGTTGCTAATACTAACTACATAAACTCGAGTTCTCACCACATCCTTTAGGCTAGCACCAACTAAGGCTAATGCAGCTCTCACGTTTTTAATAGCCTGGATTGTCTGGGTGTAAGGATCGTTCACACCTATAATGTTGCCCATTTCATCCGTGGCAGTAGTTCCTGAAACATAAATGTATGGTCCTAAACGGACTGCCCTTGAATATCCAACTACCTCTTCCCATGACGTTCCCGTAGCTATATTCCGCCTTTTCATCCTATGCATTTGTAATAACTGTTTCACTTTCCCCTGTAAAGAAAATAGCGGTATTCGCACCTGAATGCAGCCTTCGATCCGGGCATCAGTGTTACTAGTTGGAAAGCAACGATCTGCTAAGCGCGAAACAAAACCACTAGCGATTTTGTGCTAGTACTAGCTGCTAGCATCCGAAAAAGCATTTATAACCAATTTAACATGGTTACAATATAATTTCTATCTCATCGTTAGCTTGGAGAGAACTAGCTAGTCTTCTAACACGCCCCGATATGGGTATGACCACACTCAGACACTGGTTTAGATTATGAAACGGCTGGACAGTATGATATCAAGAGAATGATCAATGCATAGCTGACTGTGCTAAGTACTTCACTACCGTCGGTACACCATATCGTCTCGCTTATGTTGACGGTGACTGTAGCGACGTCTTATATACTATATGTGCATGTTTGAGTGGATGACAAATAAATCACCACGAAATGACTTTTTGTAATTATCGATTTCCTGTTCATAATCTACATTCTCTCCTAGCTGATACTTCGAGGAACGAATAAAAGAAGGATTTCCTCATTCTACAAATATTCTACAGCTGTTGTCAAATGTTATACCGTATTTACTTACCAGACTTAAGATTATGTTTATCATTTGATTAAAGTCAGGTCCTTCAAATTCATCTGCGTATACAATCTGAATCTGGTTATCAACCTGTTTTGTATCCATTAGACCAAATAGAGAAGATGCAAATCCATGATCTATTCCCAGCGATTTCCTAGTATAATATCACGGACCGATGTTAGAGGTTTTAAGGGAGATACTCTTAGAGGTATGGACCCAGGAAGAAGCAGCAAAAATTCGCAAAAGATACCATTTGTTGAAACTAGGATAAAAAATCGAGAATGTGAAAAAAGTACCATACTGATACTAGGATCTCGGATACCAAACTCATGGGCAACGGCTCCATCTTCCGCTTCAACAATCGCCAAATCATACGTTTCTTTTGGATCGGCTACGGGTCGGAAGACAACTACGATTTTTCTGTCAGCCAGTTCTTTCCTATATACAAGATGGTTCTGCATTACTCCCATTACTGTCTCGTTCGTGTCTTGAAGGAAGCTTGCTAGGGGATGAAATAAGCTTGAAAAGAAAATGAGGTATACAGCCTTGTTAGTTGCATGCGTGTAATAAGAATTATCTGAAAATCGTATAACTAATTAAGGAAAATAGAAGCAACTCCTAATACTGTGTTAACAGTGTCATAGTTATATTCTGGTTCGCTTAAAATAATGATTCTCGTCTTTTACTTAATCTTGTACCAGTCCAAATAACAAATCGTAGTACTACAGCAGGAGCAATCATTCTCATTACAGTCAAATTTTACTTTGCAATTACAATGACTACACTCACAAATATGATTAGCCATCTTCCATTATCTTTTCAGCAACTTGTTCTATATCCTCTTCAGTATCCAATTGGTCCTTTCCATATTAGAGTAGGTATATACTGTTATTTTCTTACTTATCCATCCTAATAACATCTACTTGACCACTATGCAGCCAATCCTTGAGTTCTTCATAGGATGGTTTGGCCTCATGTTTGCCTGCTAGATGGAGATGTAAAAGAGCATAGTTGACCTGGTTTAACAATGGTTTATTTGTTTTATCGCCTTTACGAGCTTTCTCTTTTAAGTCAGCTGGAATGGTGCTCCACCAACCGTCATAGCTTCTCGCCATCGCTATTAATTGTGACGACAAACATTTTAAAGGTTACGTTTGCTTTTACAAACGATATAAGGATTGACTTGATTTAAAAATGTACGATGCTTAGAACGGCAAGACACGCACACAAATAATTTCCTATAGGAGGAAGAATAGCTGTACCTGATGAGATTAAGCGCAATTATGATTTTCAAGATTTTGAATACAAGTGTCATTGCACGATTTATAATCGTTTGTACAAGTTATGATTTTTTGACAAGACATTATAAATGGATGCTAGTTGTATATAGTAGATTTACCTCTTTATTTGGCAGTTAGCATTAATCTGTCGTAATTCTTAAAAAAGATCTAAAAGGATAGGAAATCTTATTTAATTGAAGGTTTTTATAGTTTAAGGTACGAAGCTCGCCGCTATGACTACTACAGATGAACATCTAGAAAGCTATAGTTGGTAGATAAATGAGCTACAATCACTAGGTATGGCAGATGCGAAAAGATTTGATGAGCTAGATAATGACAATAATGATAATAAAACAGAGCTTAAGGATTTAGCTGAAAATACGAAAGAAATGATGTATCAACAGTACGAAATTGCATATGGCAAACGGATGTATAATAATAATGATATCCAAAAGAAACAAGACAAACCCTAGATATTAGATATTACAAATTATTTAGAATCTTCTAGACATTCTATATTTTTGGAAATTTAATTTTAATCAAAAATATCTTGATTTTTTCCATTAGCAGGTAATCTAATTTAATCTAATTAATCTAGCGCCTAAGCGGTTATTTGCATAGTTTCTTTGCTGCATCTATATTCTTGCAACAGAATCATCAATACCAAATGCTATAGACAAATCTTCAGCTGGCAGTCTGCATAGTTTTTCAAGTGAATTTTTTATTGATGAGTAACTCCTTTAAGCCATTTGCAATATCTAGTTTCGTTATATTAATACATGTGTCATTATTTGTTAATTCATTCAAATCCAAAATTGTCAGAAATTATCTACTATTCATTTGCAGAGATATTCAGAAATAATTTAAGCTCTTGTGCAAATACTGGAGGTACTCCTATGGTTCCCCGATGAAATTGTTGCTGTTATTCGTACTCTATCTAATGTTTTCAATTTAGAATAAAAAATAAAGGGTAAAATTTATACTTCTACTGCACTTTTAATTCCTTCACATCAAAAGGCGGTACATTCATCTCTAGATATTCTTTCATTCTAAACTCAATATCTTGAGCTGTCAAGTCTTCCATACTAGGTGAGCCTATATCAAAAGATATTTTGTCAGGATCAGCCTTGACATTTGTGACAACCAAATCAGCATATTGATTTGTAATTTCATTGATCCAATAATGGACTTGGCCTGTCTTTGCATTTGAGACGTTCAGTTCAACCTTTACAGGTTTAAACTTGGTCGTGCCTCCTAAGTAATCCTTGCCAGATTCTATGTTGTAGTCTACATCGAACAAAATTTTTTCATCCCTCTACAGATTATATAAATTCATTGCTAATAAGGTCTTTGTTGTATGCAGAGGCTCCGTTAACTCAAGTAGATTCTTTTCTAGCATGACCTAAAGCTGAATCTGTTCAAATAATTTATTATGATTGGCATTGCTAAACGTATTAAAACTGATCCAGCGGTAATTGCTTATAGTTCTTACTAATATCTTAATTCCAGAGAGATTTGCATCCAAGTCTTTAGAACCAAGTATAAAAAGAATGAGGATTGCCTTTTGGAAGTGGGTACAAAAATACATAAACGTAAGGTTAGATTTGTTACAGAACAAAAGTGAAGAGCATCAACTACAGTGGCGTTGGTAATTACAGTGGCAGGTGGTGATGCAGATCCAACATTTCAGTGAATAGCATCTAGTTCTAGAAGATACACGCAGAACTAGATGCTACCTTCAGCTTTTTATGCGATATATTCCGATATTATGTATCCCTATGAAACAAACTATTGGCTTCGGACTGCATCTACCAATTATAAAGTTTAAAGGAGAAGGAGATCACTCTAGAGAGAAAATACTTTCTTTTGCAAAAAAAGCAGAATATCTAGATTATGACTACTTAGGAGTAAATGATCATATTGTCTTTAGGAACACAAGTTGGCTTGATGCATTAACCACATTATCTTGGGTTGCTGCTGTCACCAGCAAGATAAAAGTTGGGTCTTCTATATTGAATATAGTTGTAAGAAATCCTATCGTCTGTGCCAAGGCTTTGACTGGGATAGATATATTGTCCTCCGGGAGACTATTCGCAGGGGTTGGTCCTGGTTCCTACAAAGGAGACTATGATCTTTGTGGAATTGCTTTTGAGGATAGATGGAAAAGATTTGATGAAGCACTACAAGTTCTGAATTTACTTTGGGAGCGAGAGAGTGAAAATGAAGTAGACTATAATGGCCAGTATTATACGTTTAAAAAAGTAGTCAATGCACCTGCACCATTTCAAAAGCCTCATCCTCCCATATTGATTGGAAGCTGGGGTTCATCAGAGCCAGGTCTCCGAAGAGTAGCAAAGTACGGCGACGGGTGGATGGCGTCCGCTTATAATATAACACCTGATAAATTCAAAGAGAAATGGAAGACTCTTCTATCCTGTAGGCGAGACACGGGCAGGGATACTACTAAATTTAATAACTATCTTGTGTCGATGTTTGGCTATATTGATAACGATAAAGAAAAAACTAATAAGATGGTAAAAGATGTATTATCTCCTGCACTTGGAAGACCAGCACATGAATTAGAGAGCTTACTGCTCTTTGGATCTGTAGATGAATGTACCAAGAAGGTAAAGGCTTTTCTTGAAGCGGGAATGAATAATATTCACTTCTGGCCCGTAAATAATTACATTGAACAAATAGAGCTTTTCAGTAAAGAAATAATCTGTTCTTTTCGGTAGGTAGTTGAAAGAATATGTTGGACGCCGGAACTCACGAGTCTTTTGGAGCATGTGTTGCACAATAACATCCTTTTTCTGTTAATCTATATTATACTCATGGCTCCTTCTCTGTTATTTGTTAAACAAACATACAGAAGAATTCTAGACCTAAAGGCAGGAATTAAAGGACTTGTCTTCCTACCCATAACAGTTGTCTCATTAATGGTATTTGTATTTTTTATTTTAGGATTCTTAAATCAATTTCCCTTGTTCAATCTATCCTGGCTGGGATACAACATTGCAGTAGGTCCATATGCAGACCAAGGTTTTACTGGTGTTCTCCCATTCTTACCCTTTCTCGTTTATACATTTATTCATGTAAATTACTTTGAAGAATATTATTTTAGAACAAGTCTAAAAAGAGCAGTAATCTGGGCATTCTTACATATGGTGATGGGAGTAACTGTTAGTGTGGCACTTATGTTGCTGCCATTGGGTTTTTTCTACAAGTACATATACGATAAATATGGCGTTGATTATGCATATGCACTACATTTTTCAACAAATATAACGATTTTGTTAATATCGATTGTGTCATTTATAGTGATGAGTTACAGATGAAATCAGATTACTTAGTTTGAACAAACCCGGGTTCTATCAATATCACCTTTATTCCAAATGGTTCAAATTCATGCGCAATAGATTCGCTCAGACCCTCGACTGCAAACTTAGTACTAATATAGGCTGAAATTCCTGGATAACCAAAGATACCTGATCCCAAACTCAAATTTACAATTCTACCAGACCTTTGTTTTCTCATCGTAGGCAGAACAGACAGAGTGACTCTGTCGTAATCATTGTCTTTAATTTGTGCATTATAAGACACAGTTAGACATAGCTTATAAAGAGTCCTTGGGTTATGATCTGTTATCTAAGTCAACTTTAATTCATTTATTTTTGAATATATATAGAATACGGTACTAGCTAATATGATTACATTATTTATGCTGTTTAAATGCAGGAATATATAAATCTATAATATATGGGGTCTTAAGACAGAGTAATGACAACTGAAATTCCTGACGAAATAAACGTACATAAACAGATATGAGGAAAGGATGCGGATCGAGTTATTTATGGAAGATTAGAAGGAATAGAAGAAACAGACAATGATGAAAACCTGTGTCCTATTTGTAGTTCTAGAATTGATGAATTCGGATATTGCGCTTGTGATGGTAATTTAGGAATAAGCTAAGTTATCAAGCGTCTGATATCGGTTTGGGCTTTTGATCAATAGGACCGATTTAATAGAAAATCAAGTTTTATGGTATTGTCAAGCTCATTTACTAAGACTAGCTAAGAAACAATCTTTACTAGTTTAGAAAATTCCGGTTCAAAAATTATTCAAGCTCGATAGCATCGAGTGAGGACCTATAGAAGATGGCCCGTAATGCACGTTTAATACCAGGTGTTTCGAACTAAGACAACAAGTGCTTGACTTCTTTAACGGTTTTCTCCCGGCCGATCCTGAAGTCGTTTATTGTTCTTCCTTACCTGACGACAGCCCTGCATCGTATTCTCGCCGAAGTATTTTTCAATGGCTATGGCATGCAGAATAGCAATGATAATAATAAATACAATGTCAGACAGATTAGTGATAATAAGAGTAGCAGTACAAAATGGCTCCGATAGAAAAAGAAATTAAAAGTGTCACAAGAGCTGATTACTATCCAAACAAAAAGTCAATCTCAATAAAATTAGTGGCTGATAGAAAAAGTCAAAGGGTTCTTGGGGCTCAAATTGTTGGTGGAGAAGGAGTTAAAGGCAGGATTGATCTGGTTGCTTTTGCATTATTGTTGAAAGCTAGTCTTGATGATTTAGTAAATTATAATGCTTGTTATGTTCCCGCAGCTTCACCTGTCTGGGAACCAATAAATATTGCAGGTTCGCAAACAGCAAAGTTGTTAGCGTAACGTAATGATGATGCCAAAATACTCGCTGATCTGCACGCGAACTCCAATACTATCGCAATATGCATAGCAGTTGGAAAGTCGTCAATCCGACAATATCTTTTTCAGCATAATGGAACCTTGTTCAATTGCTCCCCGTGGTGCCGGATCATCAGCAATTACATTCAGCATCACAAAGTCGTGTATAGTCCCATGATATCGAACTGCAGCAACTGGAACACCTGCCTCTAGCTGTTGATGTCGGGGACTAAAAGAACAATTATTCAGCTAACAATGATGATAACAGATTAGCAAACAAAACGTAGAGGGATGGCTATGAATCGAAAACAGTAATGTTGTGTAGCTTCTCTAGTTCATCATAATTTCTGCATGGGTCAGATCAGCAAACATAATCTGTCCACGAATTTCTCCATCTGGATGGTCCGTTGTGTGTATATTAACATACGTTGCATTATTCTGCATTTCTAATCCAAGCTCAGATAATTGCTTTCCAAGGAATGGTCCTTCCAACATATCGGCAGTGATATTCCCTTGAGCTAGTGTACCATTCAAGTTCTCTGTTGGAAAATCTGATTTAAACAACCAAACCACTATAGGTCCATTCTCCCCTTGTCCTCCACTATGAATACGAGCAGCAGTTACCTTATCAATGCTTGTAACGTTAATCATGTACCATATCCTGTCCTGCATATCCTTGAAAACTGCCATACCTGATGCAACTGTTTCCACTTGAGGTTCTTCAAATTCACCTTCAAGACCTGCCCAAAACTTTGCCTCTTCAGTTGCTGCAAAGGTTGGCCACCCAGTTGATAAGAGAATGATAAATGCAGAAACCGTAGCAGCGGCAGCAATCATAAAAACTATCGCAATTCCGTTGTGCATTTTAGCATGCATTGTAAATGAAAAAACGTGTTCAGATATAAAGGATTATCAAGCGAGATTTAGAAAAAAGCTTAAATCATGCTTATAAGCGATAACCATGACAGTAAGAGATTGACTGCCAGAATCTCCTCCAAATCGTTTTTTATAGGAGGCCTTATAGCAGGGGTGATTGCCGTGACGATATCTCTACTTCTTAGATTATTCGCTGGCGGCTTGTTTATTCCTGAAATTGCGTCGTTAACTTTATTTTCCCTTACACCGGGAGAAGTCGAATCGCAAGCAGTACAGACACTAGGACCTCTGGCCAAATATTCATCCTTCATTGGTGCTACCGTTGTTAACATAATTCTATACGGTCTAATCGGTATATTTCTTGGTAGATTATATAATAGGCTTCCCTGGAACGGATACATGGGAAAAGCAATAGAGTCCTCTATTATAGCCTATGTCGTTTTGTTGGCGATAACATCTGTTCTCATTGCCTTAACCGAGGCAACGACAGGACCTGTTTCTATATCTGAAGTAGTTGTATATCTTATTCCACCTAACATCGCGTTTGGATTTGCCTTACCAGGGTTCTACCAAAGAACAACAATTCATCTGCCTTCGATGTCGAAGTTCACTCGCAAAAAAGAAGTGCCTATTGATACGAGTGGTAATATTAAATCAAAAACAACAGAAGTGGATTATCGAAAGAGATTATTCCTACGCTCAGCTATTGCATCAGTGGTTGCTTTACCAATTCTTTTTTACGGAACAAATCGATTGTTATTTCCTGCCCAACAACAAGCTGTCCAACCTGTACCAGTATTGCCATCCCAATCAACACCTACACCTGCAGGCTTTGAAGATCCAATGCTCTCACCTCTTCTCCAGTATGAAGTCACCCCAACTGAATTATTCTACCGAATAGACATAAACCCCATAATTCCGACGGTTAATGCAGAAACGTGGAAGTTGAGTATAAAAGGACTGGTCGATAACCCATCTGAAATAACCTACGAACAATTAAAAGCCATGCCTTCAGTGGAACAGTTTTCCACCCTTGGGTGCATAAGTAATAAGATAGGCGGAGATCTAATTAGTAACGCAATATGGAAGGGAGTACCATTAAAGAATCTACTGGAGCAGGCACAGATAAGACCTGGCGCAGAATATATTGTCTTTAGATGCTTCGATGGATATGATGTTGGGATTCCTTTAGAAAAGGGCCTTGAGGATGGTACAATTTTGGCTTATGAGATGAATCGAGCTACGCTAACCCCTACACACGGTTTTCCCATTAGAGCTATTGTTCCCAATATATATGGAATGATGAATGCTAAATGGATAAGTGAGATCGAGGTTGTTGATCATGTCTACGAAGGTTTTTGGCAGCGCAAAGGCTGGAGCAATATAGCAAGGTACAATACTCTTTCATCCATCGTCATTCCTGGCGGTGCTGCAATAAGGACCAAGTTTAGAGGTTTCATGCCTGCCGATTCGACTCTTCCTAACTCTAGTAATAGCACTTTTTCTTCCACTTCTGCCAGAAGGGTTTCGGTAGGAGGTATAGCCTTCGCTGGATCGAGGGGAATATCCAAAGTTGAGGTAAGCATTGATGGAGATACTTGGAAAGATGCTGTTATCAAGGAACCCCCATCGCAATATTCTTGGGTTCTGTGGGCCGCAGAATTGAACCTGACAAATCAGCAGCAGAAGCAGGAGCATAAGTTATCAGTCAGAGCAACCGACAAGATGGGAAATGTCCAGACATCTGAAATGAGAGAGCCTTTTCCGGACGGTGCAACAGGTTATCACAATATACAAGCTTAGGATAGTGAATTATGGCTAACCCGAGGCCACCCCAAGACCTTATTAGTAAGGATGTTGGCTAGACTCGCAGATGCTGAGGTAGAGAACCTTTCTGAACTTATAGCAAAGAATGAGATCAAGGATCTGACATTATTGCTGAAAAGCGAACATAATCTGCCTTCAGTTCTTAAGACAATAGAATCTTGGTTGAGAGCATCTAATTTTCAATATTCTATATTTCGGATAATGACAGAAGTCATAGTTTTGTGATCCAACATGAGATGGGAAGAAGATGGTCTCTATATTTTGAGAGGTTTTTTAAGTATGTCTTTAGCGGCTTGCCTTCTGTAAGGCGACCCGAATTTGAAACAACAGAAAATGTAGTATCCTTTAGGGTAGAAGAATAACCTAGTGCGTTAAAGACTAGTACTCGGGTTTCAGACCATCATTATCTGTTGAGCTCTGTGCATCAAATAGACTCGTTGGGCCATTGTCAAGCGAATGAGCCAGAGCCATATTCTTAGGAGTGTTCTCATCCTTAACCGCTGCGAAACTTGTATCATTATCGGCTGCTGACATGTGCGCTGGGCAACGGTTATGTCAGACAGATCAGATATGTCAGACAGGCGTCGTATTTGGTTACAATATTTGCACGTCAATATATTGGGATAAACTGCAATCTATCTGAAGTGTTGTAGTATTCCTTACCGGATCTGGAACACACAAAGGAGAATTTCATGGAATGCCACCAGTAAACATCAGATCTGCGCCATATAGAATAGAAAAAGGAATGATTGTAGGACACTGGAATGTGATAGATCAATTGAATTTTTGAAACAAACAGGGGCATTACTTTTGGATAAGTAAATATGGAATAAAGGGGAAATAGTTAGTCTCCTCAAAGCACTTCTTCCATACACAACAAATTATCTGAAGATATTGATGACCGTCGCTATCCCAAAACCTACAAAATGATTGTTTGCAGCCACAGTTACAAACTTAACACTAGATAAAATTCATTCATTGGTTTCGTGCCTAATGTTAGGTGAAACAATTTTTGTTGTCGTTACTGTTCATTAGTTCAAATACGTTTTTAAGAAGTCGTCCAGTAAGGGATATATATGCTTCCTGAGAATCCGGACCGTTAGTTGACTGATATCCAAAAATCAAGTTCGTTAAAACATATAGCAGAAGATATTACACGCCTAAAACAGCAATTAGAAAATTTTGAAAGACATGTGCAGATCAAAAATCAAGAAATTAAGATAGAATATTTTAGAACTTTATCTCAAGTTTTCGAAGCGGAAAAAGCTATCTATCATTTTTCTGAAGTCTTCTATAATAGTAAATAGTCTAAAGCAACCGGGTACAATGAGACGGTTCTATACATGGTGTTTGCGATTTGGCGATGGTCAGGGATAACTTATTCATCGCATTTCTCGACCGGGTAACGATTGAAAGAGCTTATTGCAATTCGTAGAATCATGCTATAATAATCTATCAAAGACTTATGCAGGGACAATTCCATAACATAAATAAAATGTACATCTCCTCACGAACAATAACTGATTTTCTATGTATACACGGGTTCTAGCTACAGAAGAAGTTTGAAAACTTTACTCCATTTTCACAGAAGCAATTCTGAATGCAGCACCTAGATGGCTTGCCGACTATGATATTAATCCTGTAAGCTCGAGCAGCGTTAAATTTACTGGCAGGTTCTATGGTTAGAACTAACAGTAATAGACTTGATTATCAAAAATAGTATCGTAGTGACGGCACTAAATGTAGCAACAGAATTTTTGTTGTCCCAGTCAGGCGGATGTGTAAGATCAAAGGGACAAAGCCATCCATAAGTGCGTTTTATTTTTATTACAGGTTGAGGAACCCTCTGCTCCCTAATCATATTCGAATAATCAGACTCCTTGACCCGGTTAACATTATTTGTATAAGACATAAGATTATTTCACAATTCAACACTAAAAACTTTAATTAGTTTAAGTATTGATTGAAAAAATTAACCAAACCTGCAAAATATGGATCAAGGGGCTATGCACGAGTATTATTGGATTTTATACGATAGTTTGAAAATCCTATAAGTACAAAAACGCCATTCTCACTCGTCTTCAACTACGAAGCTGCTTTCAAATCTTGTGTTTGTTTTGGTTCCTAAGTTGCCTGACTAAGTCACTTAATTTTGTACGTATGCCATCAAAGACAATCGTCATTAGTCCCATCCAGCTATATCTTTCTCTGCTATTATAGTTGTAGGTTTTATGCGTACGAGAGCTGCACCTTCAGTACTATTCCTTCTACCATAAGCTTCTGCATTATCC
>JBKPHJ010000434.1:0-2519 GCA_046729835.1 Thermoproteota archaeon | reverse complement strand
GGAAATCGATCCCAAGTTTCACCGTGCGCGGGTAGCCCTAGCGCAGCTATATGTTGCCAAAGGCAACCAGGACAAGGCGGAGCAAGAACTGATACTGGCGACTAAAGCGGACCCGGAAAACGAAGGATTGCTCCACGTCTTAGGAGCCTTCTACACGAGTACCCGGCGTATTGATGATCTGGAGAATCTATATCGGGATCTGGTGAAGAAAAAACCCGACTCGCTGGTCGCCAAAAAAAGACTCACTGAAATCTACCTCGCGAAAAATGATCTCAAGCAGGCAAGACAGTATGCAGATGAAATTTTGAAGGCCCAACCAGGCGATAGCGATGGCTTGTTCTTTCGCGGGCGGCTTTATCTGGCTGAAAACAACGTCCAAAAGTCAATTGAAGATTTCTCTGCCGTTACCCGTAATGCCCCGAAGTTTGGGCCGGGCTATTATTTTCTCGGGCAAGCGCAGTTACGGCAGAACGAAATCCGAGAGGCTAAACAGAGCATGACCAAAGCCACCGAGGTGGCGCCAAATTGGTTGGAGCCTAAGATAAGTTTGGCGCAGCTTCACCTGGCCAGCGGGGATCGGGCCATCGCGTCCGATGAAATCGAAAAGGTCCTCAAAGTACAGCCCAATAATGAAAAAGCGCTCTTGATCAAAGGAGCGATTCAATTGAGTAACGGAGAAGTGGACAACTCATTAGCGACTTTTCAGGAAGCGCACAAGGTAAATCCCAAGAGCGCGGCACCTCACGTCAATATGGGTGGGGCTTACACTATCAAGAAAAAGTTTCGTGAAGCAGCCAAGGAATACGAAGAGGCTCTCAAACTCGACCCTAATCGATTAGAGGTGCTTGGTTCGCTGGCGCAGGTCGAGCTACTGCAAGGAAATTCTAAGGCGGCTTTCCAAAGGATTGAGCAGCACCTGAGCAAGACAAAAAATCACGCCGGCGTATATCAGCTCCTCGGGCAACTCAGTATCGGCACAAAGGAATACGCAAAGGCGATTGAGTATCTGGAGAAAGCCGTTGAGTTGAATCCGAATCTCTCTTCCGCCTATTTCTCAATCGGTAACGCTTATGCGGCGCAACAGAAATTTGACACAGCCATTGAGCAGTACGAAAAGGTAAGCAAAAAAAATCCCAAAGCGATTCAGCCCCTCATGATGGTCGGGATGCTCTATGATATGAAAAAACAGCCGCAGAATGCCAACGGGTACTATCAAAAAGTGCTCGAAGTAAATAAAAACTTCGCGCCGGCGGCCAATAATCTTGCTTATAATTACGCTCAGAATGGCGGGAATCTGGACGTTGCTCTAAATTTGGCCCAGAGGGCGCGGGAGGTTAACCCCAATGATCCAGGTATCGCAGACACGTTGGGCTGGGTCCATTATAAAAAAGGAACATACGCGACGGCTATTGAACTGCTCAAAGAAAGTAACGAAAAATTCAAAAGCCAGAATCCGACAGTTCTCTATCACCTTGCTCTTGCCCACGACAAAAACGGCGAGGAAAAACTCGCCCGAGAAAGCCTCCAAAAGGCACTTGCCTTAGGCCAGAATTTTTCAGAGGCGGCCGAGGCAAAAAAACTTCTGGAGTCGATTGGCAGGAAATAGTCGGGCGGATTTGGATTCGACGATGTTTGTCACTCGGGATTGATAGAACGGATCATGTCAGCAGTAACTTCCGCTTTGTTCTTACCGATGCTTTGAACCGTCGCCTCAATTTGTCGATTTATGTTGGCGATTGAAAACGTGTCAGTGTCAGCGATTCGGAACCGTCCGATGCCGAGGCGAGCACATGTGTGCGCGGGCAATCCCCCCACTCCGCCGCAGCCGGCGATCACAACCAAAGACGAGGCAAGTATCTCTTGTTCTTCGAGAGAAATGAGGCCAGTATTTCGTTCGAAGGGCTTCCGCCCGCGAAAAGACGGCAACTTCGCTCGATCTATGTTCCGCAAAGCGTCCAAAAGTTCTAACGCCGACTCACATCGCCGCGGGAATCTTGTAATCTTGTTCTTCCAACTCTGAGAAACGCTTGTATCGAATTCCCGTGGGGATCGTCTCGGCGAGCTTGGGATATTTCAATTCAAAATTGTCAAACCGCCCGGTATTTTGATTACATGGGGAAATCTGACACCGCGATACTCACAACCAGACCCTGTTTGCTCGAGTTGCATGCCCCAAACCTTTAAATATTCTTGCCAGGGACCGCACGGCAAGAAAGAACCAATGATTAATACCATTTTGTACGCTGTAGTCGCGAGCAGCGTACAGCAACGCCAACATTCGGGGTCATTGTACCCAATAGTGAAAATGAGTTTGCCTACAGTCTCGATTAGGCCTAACCCCTAGTCATATCAATGTAAAGGTTTCTTACATTCTGGAATGTGATATAATCATTGTTAAATCAACTGATTAGCGCTGGATTCTAGAATTCGCTGATAGTGTTAACAACTCTTACGCAGACGGGAACAGTTGGGATTATTTTGTTTGTGTTTCGGGTATGTTGCATCTGGCATTTCTATTG
>JBKPHJ010000433.1:0-1003 GCA_046729835.1 Thermoproteota archaeon | reverse complement strand
GACCTCAGATTATATCTGAGGTTATAAACTTTCTAGTCCCACTCAGGGATTATACATTTCTACAGAGTCTCCATTTTTGTAATTTTTAATGTCCAGGATCATTTCAACGATTTTTGCTGCCACCTTTTGAGGACTAAGCATCTTATTTTTATTTTTCTCATAATAATTGTAATCATAATCTTGCCACATTCTTGTAGCTACTTGTCCCAGAAATATTGTCATTACTCTTATATTATATGACTCGACTTCTAAAGCCAGACTTTCAGCCAACCCCGCAAGCCCAAACTTGCTTGCACAATAAGATGATAAATCGCTGAAACCAGTCTTGCCTGCGCCGGAATTTACATTTACTATAACACCAGAGTTTCTTCGAATCATGTAAGGAAGAACAGCCTTCGTAAAAAGAAAGGCACCTTTTAGATTGGTATCTATCGTTTGATCCCACTCTTCTTCCGAGGTATCCAATAACTTCTTGTCAAATGCAACTCCAGCATTATTCACAAGTATGTCTATTGTCTCACTTCCGAATTTGTCTACTGCTGACTGAACAAGAGAATTCACATGCGATGAGATGCTGACATCACATCTTAAACCCAAAACATTGACTTGGTTATTTACATTTTCAATTTCTTTTACTACCGAATCGATTTCACTTTGAGTCCTAGAACACACAACGACTTTTGCTACATGTTCTGCCAACAGGATCGCTGTTTCTCTTCCTATTCCTTTACCACTCCCAGTAATTATTGCAATCTTGCTTTGCATATTACTTTGATGAATGGAATTCATACTTTTTTTCCTCTGGTAAACATTGGCACTTCACTTTAGAGATGATGTCATCATTGTAGCTGTCTTATTATAACAGTTTTCATGATATTTTCATAACCTTGATAGCGACTAATGAAAGCGCCTCTGAAAATTAGATATGACAATTATAATTCCAACTGGAGCTCCTGGTGTGGGGAAGACTACATAGTAAGGGATGTGGCTCAGAAATTAAAGG
>JBKPHJ010000432.1:0-4274 GCA_046729835.1 Thermoproteota archaeon | reverse complement strand
ACAGCACATATCCAGCTAGCGTTTGCTACTACGGAATTGAATCATTGTATGTTCCAGCTTCCGTACAAAAATTCATCGAATATAAAGAATCAAAACTTATTCCGAGAATGTACGACGTGGTACAAAAAGCAGTGAAAGATCTGAAGATCGGAGAAAATATAAAATTACAGCAAATCAGTGAGATACGAAGAGCTAATGACAGAGACAGTATGCAACGACAGATACTAGAAGAAACAAGACAGAAGCTGTACGGTAGAAATGTACACACTAGAGGCTCGATAATGTTTGTTCACAATGAATTGTGGTTCTTCCCAAATCAAGTTCACATATCGTGAGCTAAGTGAAAGCGATGCCATCCCAATCTATGGATAATCAAATTAGCTTATTTGAAATGCAATCTGCTCTAGATTTACTATCTGAACATGCAAGCGTTCAGAAAATGTCTACTGGTCCAGCAGAAATCGATTGGCTAATAGATGGAATTCAAGAGAACTTATTTTATTTATTTTATAGCACGCCCGAGAATCAAATGATTCTTGATTCTCTACTAAATAGATTGCTAGTCGGTTGTATCTTACCAAAGAACGGTAAGAAGCGCGGCTTCGAATCTATGGCTGTCTTCTTTAATAACATTGACTATTCCGCTGACAAGAATAAACATCAGATTCTAAATCCAGAAAAGATAGCTGTCGCTTCCAAATACGCGGGTATGGAGCCAAAAGTAGTATTCAAAAATCTTTATGTTCAAACGGCATATAACTTAGAACACCAAGTAACTATCGCCCAAGAAGTGGCTAATACGATAGAATCAAATCCCGAGATTAAACTGCTTGCGATAAGAAATCTAACCAAATTCTTTCTTAACGACAATAGATCGAACCGAAGCGAAGATAGTAGCACATTAAAAAAAGTTTTGAGCGTATTGCATCAAGCTTGTACCAAAAATAAAGTAGCTATCGTAGCGACCGGACACTGTAATACGTCCAGCAATGGAATAATCTCCAGACCAATCGGCGGGACGTTTTTCAGACATATTCTAAATGTCATTGTAAATCTAAAGCCAAATCCAACCAGCAGTTATTATACAACATCCAGCAGTAACAGCAGTTCATTTACTTCTTACAAAGCTACTATGATTAAGCACCCATGTCAACTGACTCCAAAATCCATCAACTTCCACGTAAAAAAACTCGGCAAGCGAAGAAATCCAATGCTTTTCATATTTGATTGATTTGGAATGGGCAGAATTACACCATCTTTTAGACAACTCTACGAAGAAACAATATCCGAGCTAAAATCAGAGCTGCAAGCCGCTATGGTAGATCTGGGTCACAAAAGTGCGTTCGATTTAATACTGAAAGATGCTTGGAATAGAGAACAAGCCGCCATGGGTAATTCTACGTTACCAACAGTCTGTGACAAGCTAAATCTTGTCGCTTCCGTACACAACAGAAAATTAACGGCCGCGATAGCAAAAGAGCTGAAAGATAAAGACGTAAAAATAAAACAGTTGTCAGATAAAGTAGTCGAACTAGAGAACTCTGTGAAGATGATTATGGATAAGTTGAGAGCCACTGAGAACGATCTTAGTGCATCAAAGTAATTAGTAAATGGTCATACAAACTGCAGTTGGATGGATACTAGACGTCTCAAAAGATATTGGAAGCAATGACATTATTATACTTATAAAATTACAACGAGACGGTGAAGTCGTTAGTTTCAAACAAAAACTGCATGAATGCATTTTCTATGCTCTTCCAAAGTTTCACTCGGGCGGGGAAGATCTTATACAGCAGCTCTCAAGATATGGCCACTTAATAAAGCGGATATTTTGGGATGAGAAGTATATTGATTTTGTCGATAAGAACAAAACTAGATTAATTGGGATAAGTCTTGATAATGACAAACAAGATTACAAAATACTCATCAAGAAATTAGAATCGGATTCTAGAGTTAGCACTTTGTACAACACCGAACTATCCGAGATAAGCCAATTTATTTACAAACAGCTAAAAATTCCACCGACTAGCAAAGTGCAAATCGAATATGAAGCAGAGAGATTGCTATCTATATCGAGAATAGACGATAGCCAAGAGATCGCTTCACCCCCGTTTAAGATAATGTGTGTTGAGATGCGCGATGATGGTGGTGAGAACAAATCAACAAAGCTGGTTGTGACACTGGAGAGTCAAACATCGATTGAATTTGACGGACCGACTGACCCGAGATTTGTTTCATATCTTACCGAGAATATTCCCGACATAATTGTATTCTACGGAGATCATAACTCACTCTCACTCTCATCCCCAGATGCTCCGTTTATCAAAGAATGGTCCAGACAGAAAGTAATCATTTATGCTCATACTACGATGGATGATGTCCGCCTTCTTGAGTTAGTTGAAAAAGCAAGATTCAGCTATCTCCCGCTTAGACTTGCTTCAAAGTATGGAATGATAAGACTAATTGATAGTAGAATTACGTTTGAGTTACTTCAAAGAAATTACGTTATTCCCACAAAGAAATCAATATCAAAAAGCCATGAACAAATCAGAACGTTAGAAGATATTGTCGAAACCGATAAAGCGGGCATGATCATTTCCCCCGAAATTGGCTTACATGAAAATGTTGCAGTTCTAGACTTCAATAACGAATATGCGAACCTTATCATAAAACACAATATTAGCTATGAAACCATTGCCAATAGTCTTAGCACAACTACAGATTATGAGTATGGATCTTCGAATCACAACCAAATGGCTCTACTGCCATTAGTTATTGAACAAATTGTTACGCGACGTATTTATCTGAAACAATTACTGAAAGAGCAGCTTGAACCAGATAGTCTTCTTTATAGTTGCTGCCAAGCTCGCTTAGAAATACTGAAACAAATTCTTGTCTGTCTTTACGGGACATCTGGCTCAATCTGGAACAGATACAGTAATGTAAGAATCTTTGAAGCGATAAACAGACTATCTAGACAGATACTGAAGACTAAAGATATTGTGCAAAGTTCGGGCTTCGAACTGGTATACGCCGATACAGACGCAGTCTTTCTGAAGAAAAAAGATGCAACAAAAAGCGACTATGAAGAGATAATGAATGTACTTATTCAAGAGACAGGTCTTGACATGACCTTAGAGTATCATTACAAATTTTTGGTATTGTTATACGTTGAAGCTGACGAGAAACTAGAAGCTAGAAAACACTATTACGGACTCACTTATGACAATCAGCTAATTACGCGCGGCACAGACACGAGAAGACATGATTCTCCGGCATTCATAAAACAGTTTCAGTCAACTTTACTTTCAAAGCTATTTGACTGTAGCAGTACTGAAGAAGTTTTAGCCATCGGGTACGAAAACTCACTATTGTATATCACTCAAAGCATAGATAAAATTATGAATGGAGAAGTACAATTAACTGATCTTGTAATCTCCAAGCTGCTACGACAAAATATAGAGAAGTACAGAAGTCTATTTCCCCATGTTGCAGCAGCTATTAGATTGAATATCTCGGGACTTATTGCTAGTAGTGGAGATAATATTGAGTTTATTTACACTGATACCAATCATTCTGATGCATTACAAAGAATAGTCCCCGCCAAGCTAATTTCTTCTGAGCATTATGATAGAGACAAGTATCTCGAGATGTTATTTGACTCAGCCGAAGGTGTGTTAGCTATATTCGGATTTAGTCGTTCTCTGTATGGGTTTGATAATAGAAAGCAAAATTATCATTGGTGGAATGAGTCATACGAACAACGTCAGAGAGACATTGAATCAGCAAAGTCCGATTTGTAAGATACATGTTAGTTGAGGTGGTCTTTTCTGAAATATTTTGCACAGCTAAGATTTAGTTAGATAATTAACTTGAAAGAAAATCTATGAGCATGCCATAGACTAAGAAACTTAGTAAATCCGAGATATCTTGTCTATTAGTTCTCAGTATTGGCTATTATTAATCATAAATGATGCTCATTAAGGTTAATGTACATACGCGTTCGTTATCCAACGACCCATTATGAAAACCTAATGGCAACAGCAGCAACGTTAGTATTAATATCAGTATTAGCAGCTGCAGCCACACAATTTCCATCAATAATGACTGTGAGCGCACAGAATATGACAATTTTAAGAAAAATATTATGCCATTTAGCTTTTAATTAGGACTTTTATACGTTCTTTTTGTCTCGAAGCAAAACCTTTCATTTTATTCCAGGAAATGAATAAATATTTGCGTACAATATTTCTCTCACGACCAACAAACAAGAC
>JBKPHJ010000431.1:0-6011 GCA_046729835.1 Thermoproteota archaeon | reverse complement strand
GTATGAAGACAGACGACCCTTTCTGACTTTTTTAGGTGAACACCTGAACGATTTGGATTGTAAAAATAATGTGTGAAATAATTACGACTCCTCTCATTTGATGCTACTACGGGAAAGACAATAAAGGAACCTGTTCTAACGCCTTCTCAACAGATGCAACCTCTGCCAAAAACATGGCAAAATCTCTGGGATTCGCAGGACAACTATCTTACTTTGACCCTACTTTGAATGACAGCTCTGTAAAAATAATAGGAAATTTTACATAGTTGACCACCAGACTATTGTTATGGTTTTAAGCACTGAAGCCCGAGGCATGGTAGAAAAATACATAGACACAATGCTATCAACCATACCGCCATTGGTCCAATATTTCGGTGAAGGGGCTAACCAAAAGGATTTTCAATACAAAGAACCCAATGACGTTGTTTTTGGCTACGTATGGGGAGCTGTTTCGGCTGCCATTCTTCCTATGTTATTACCCTTCAGTCTTCAACAAAATACCCCTGTGGAAGAGACATTTGAAGAGGTTCGGAGGATCCTAGAAGTTCGGAGTGCAGAGATTCATCATAGGATTTCACATGCTGGTTAAGGACTTCAAAATGATCAAAGAATACAAAAATACAACTCCCACGAATGACGGTTCCTCTATTTTAGCGTAATCTAGTCTTTCTTATCATCATTCATGATATGCCATGTCTGGGTTATTTCTGAACGTTACTCCATCTATGATCTAATATGATAAAAAAAAGTTCGTATACATATAATCATCCCATAGTAGACACCAAATCATCCAATAGGGGTGGGCGACCAAACATTGCATCAATCCGCAATTTCATGGTCGCTTACCTTGCTCTCATTATCCCGGCTTGGACACTGATAAAACGCGGCCGGTAAGTTGGCCCCTGTTGTGGTCAACAATGCGGGCATATACATCACTAAGCCGTTCACCGATTATACGCCGGAGGACTCCGAGTTGATGATTAGCACGAACGTCGCAGGTTACTTTTTCATCACGCAAAAAGTTGTCGCGCAAATGCGCAAACAGAAGTCCGGCCATATCGCGGGTATCTCGTCGGTTTTGGTGGATCAGCCATTGGCTGACGCGACAACTTCGTTGCCTGTGATTACCAAGTCCACTATTCCGGCGTTTCACCGCGCATTGGCGATGGAATTCCTGGCTTACGGCATACGGGCTAACACAATCTCGCCTGGTGCTGTTGACACTTCGATTTACGTTAACAACGACCACGAAATTCTCAAAAAACGTCAGCCCTTTCCTCGATTGGTTCAAATCTCAGAAATCGTAGATGCACTGCTTTATTTGCAATCAGCACCCATGGTGAACGGTGAAAACATCCGCATTGATGGAGGAGCCCATGCTGGCGCCAAGTGGTAATCAACCGATCACTACCTAAGAATTGTCGGAAAATTATCTCCATTCGTTTGTATTTCGACTGCGACTCGTGTAAGAACAATATACATTTTTTATAAGATAGTAAGAATACAAACCATGATCTACAAATTAGTTACTTATTCAAGGAAGAAAATATTAGCCATCGTAGACATGTAGAATCAAGAGAAGCAGAGAATTGTGTTGCATTTCTGGGTTATTACCAATCAAAAAATTTCAATTCATTTTCCTCTATTCCTGACTCACAGGATGTATTCGTAGACCTCGCGCAGTAACCGATAACAGAAATGACTAAAATTTAGCGAGAGAAAAGCAAAACACATGGAATACCTCACCGATATGGTTACTACGGTTCCTGAAGGTACTAGCTCAGCCAAAGTTGATGAGTTACGAGCAGCAGAGGCATTGCGTGCCGCTGAGTTAGCCAAAACAGGCCATTTGATGAGGCTTTGGCGACCGCCGCTCAAGCCGGGCGAATGGCGCAATATAGGGCTATTCCGCGCTGACGGCGAGGCAGAGCTTCGCCAAATCCTCGACTCGTTACCCCTTCACATCTGGATGAAGGTCTCCATTACGCCACTGACTCCACATCCTAACGATCCTGAATCTCGCTCCTCTCGAGACCTTGACTAACAGTAAACCTATTGGCGTTTGAATTGATGCCCTCAACTCAACCGGTGATGTAAACCAAAGAACTGCTTTTGTAACAAGCGAAAAGGTGTATGTAAAGCTCTTGATGTGAATGAAGAAATCAAAGAACTGCCCGATCGTCATGTCATGGTAGGTGCTACTTTCATTGGTCCTCAAGTTGGTGATCTGCTCCATTCTGCTACAATAGCAATTGTGGGTCAGGATATTCGAGATACATTTTGAATCATTGGGACTCCATATTTGGAAACTGGTTAGTACAAAATTGGAATTCGATACTTGTTATAGTATTGAATACGTGGCACAGAGGAAACGGGAAGTCTTTTATCGGCAGTTATTACGCATGGCATCATCGTCATCCCCTAAGCTTATGAGTGGTCGACTTATTGATAAGCGCATTCGAATTTGTATACTGAATTAATATGTTCCGAACGCATAAACAATTTAAACAAAGAATTGCGTTCCCTATCTTCCAGTTATCGTAAGGGAACACTTGAGGAAAGAAGGAAAGCCAATATTCAAATACCAAAAACAATTTTATCCTTTTGCGATGAATTCCAAATTGGCTGTATCTTGCATCATATATGTCCCTCTTTGAGATTTAGTGATTCCCGTGGTTCTGATTTTAGCCTTGAGGAAATAGGCATCAAAGTTGAAGCAAAATCAAGATTAAACAGAAGCCATATTGGTAATCTTGCTGATCCCTCTATTTCAATCGATGAAACGACTTGTATGGCCGTAGTAGGATCGTTTATAATAATATTTGACTTGATTGAATTGTAAAACGACGCATCAGACGCGATTGTTATAAAGTTCTTGAGTCCAGTCACATCTTCCCGATGAATATCCCCGTCCAAACTATACAGAGTGTTAACTGCAACATGGTGATGATATCCTCCTTCGGAAAAAAACGCGGCGCCCATCAATGTCATATCCGCCGTTATGTCAAGACCCAATTTTTCATGATAGAATCTGATTGATCTTTCTAAGTTTGTTACTTTAAGGTGCATATGTCCAATTATACCTCCTTTGGGAAAAGGGATTTTATTATTTGATTCCCCGTTATTCGTTTCAGATAGTAATGATTGTAAATTGAGTGGCAAATTATCCATAACTAGACGCCCTTCAGTATCTCGTGGCCACTCTTCGGAGGGCCTAACGCGATAGATTTCTATGCCATTATTTTCAGGATCTCGCAGATATAACGACTCGGTGACTAAATGGTCTGCAAACCCATCGAACTGCACTCCAGACCCTTTGAGGGCAAGGTAGGTTGCAGCGAGATCGCCCCTATCTGGAAGAAGTATTGCAAAGTGAAAGAGTCCTGCAGATCTAGGAGAAGGGATTTTTGCATCTGGACTGTGTTGGAGTGAAATTAGTGGTGGTGGTGGTGAACTCTCAGATGAACCCGAGAGATGCCTGAAACCTAGGTCATAGATGAAACCTCCACGATGGTCCTGGTATTTTCTGATCGGCTGTAAATTAAAATATTCTCCATAAAACCTTAATTTTCTGTCAATATCATTGACGAGTAATAATGGAGGTCCGATTCTAATTCGACTACTGTGCACGTTCTCGCTAACATGGTTTTTATGTTATTAATGTTATTCGTAAATAAACTCCGCCTTCAACTCAGCCTTAAACTCTTGCACCACATCGAGGACAGTAGTTCCCGGATGAAGTCAATCAGCAGGCTGGATATATGTGTGAACGCCGTCTACTACTGAAAAATAATGTGAATAGAGAAGTCAGCCCTTGCCAGGAGTCTTAGAACCGGCATAGGCCTTAAAATAATGGACGCCTCAAAAAAACTAGACTATATATCAATTCAACCATACAGAGACCTTGGAAAAGTGCTAAGGGCAACTAACTTTGATGAACCTGATAATTTTAGCTGGACGACATTTTGGATTGACTTTTCGAAAGAACTGGATTTGGTAAAGACAAAAATCGTCATTCTCAATAGAATTGGGCCTTATGCACCTCATTGGTCTCTTTATTCTTCTAGTTCAGTTCTACCTTTTTTCTACGTTGACACTTGTGATAATAGTTACAACATAGTTGTTGGCACTGCAGCTCCCGGCAGACATGCTAAAAAAATCCACTTTCCCTTATCCCACAAGATACAGATTATGATGAGCAAAATTTCATTTTCGGATGTACTGGATGCATTCCTACCGTTATCATTGGTATTACGGAATAAGTTGGAGTGACACTTGTAGTCGTTATTTGCTTTTAACATGCTGTCTGACCCTATAATGGTTAAATCAGAGAAACGTAATGGTCCTTCATATGAAGGCAGCAGTTTTTGAGAAGCCTAGCTTGGAGAATTTAAAAGTCATGGACAACCTTGAAAAACCAAGGATAGATGACCACGGTGTATTGATAAAGGTCAAAATGACGGGAATAAATCCGATAGACCACTTAGTGGTTTCTGGCGCATTACCAAAAATAGAACCGATTCCACATATACCTGGAGCAGAGACAAGCGGTGTCGTAGAAGAGATTGGACAACATGTTGATAATAATCGAATTAAGAAAGGGGACAGGGTGGTTGTCTTTTCGCACTCTTTCGATGGAACGTGTGATATGTGCCTTAATGGTCTTAATATGATTTGCAGAACCGGTGGAATAATTGGTGCCATCACGAATGGAGGATTTGCAGAATATATGGCAGTACCTGAAAGAAACGTATTTAGGATTCCAGACGACTTAGATTGGGATATAGCCGCAAGCTTACCTGTAACTTGTTTAGCTCCCTACCATGCCTTAAAAGAATCTTCACTAAGAATAAATGAATATCTCCTTGTGTTTGGAGCATCAGGTAATACAGGAATGATTGCAGTACAACTAGGGAAGAAGATGGGAGCGAAGGTTATTGCAGTTTCCAAGCGTGATTGGGTAAGGGATTTTGGTGCCGATTATATTATTAAGGAATATGATAAAGTAGTAGAGCATGTAAAAGAAATCACTCAAGGCAGAATGGCGGATGTTGTTCTAAATTCACTAGGTGTTGAAACATGGGATAACAGTTTTACTTGTGTTGGTACGAATGGCAGATGGGTTACATTTGGTGGTTTAACAGGTGCAGATGTTAAGTTGAATATTCAGGCTCTCTATAGAAGGCAGATTAAACTAATTGGGTCTACTGGAGGAACAAGAAAGGAAATGAACGAACTCATAAACAACTCCAAGGAATTAAGAGTTAGAGTATGGAAAAGGTTTAGGCTTGAAAATGTTAAAGAAGCACTGCAGTCATTGTTTGCAAGGAATAGAGATGGAAGAATCCTTTTAGAGGTAAACTGAGATTCCTTAATATGAGGTCGGTATGTAACAGTATCATAATTAACATATAGGCTGGTGCCGTGTTCCGCCGCACTGTTTACTATAGTACGCTATTATTTCTGCTGGATTGTCTCTTTTCTCTATCGTTTTTCATCCCGAGAATGTCACGACAAACCAGGGAGCAAAAAATGCTTGTCGCTATGCTCATATAATTCGATGTCATAATATAAACATGACAAAGGTGGCTGTCGTGACAGGCAGTTCAAGTGGAATAGGTTATGAAACATCTCTACTGTTAGCGAGAAATCAATTTACAACATATGCAACTATGCGAAATATAAACAAGAGTGATAGACTACGGGAAATCGCATTAAAGGAAAATATCCACCTTAATGTTACTCAATTAGATGTAAATAGTGATTCGTCGGTAGATGATGCCATCGAAAATGTTGTAAAATATGATAAGCAACAGATTACAGAAATTTATAGAAGGAGGCTTAATTATGTGAATGTCATTTATTCTGCTTATCAAACAAATTATTGTTGTAATGTTTTCGGATAGGTTCTATACGCGCGCGTCTTAACGAACATTTTGGGATTGCAGTATCTAAATTTATTCAAGGAAATCTCTGAATATTGAGTTCATTCTTCTAGTAAAATGGATACT
>JBKPHJ010000430.1:0-2178 GCA_046729835.1 Thermoproteota archaeon | reverse complement strand
TTGCTTTAGCTGTAGCTTAGTCATTGTGATCTTGGTTATTGATCTTAGCCGGGGCCTAACACTAAGCCGGGGCCTTGTTCACCAGTAAGAGCTGGAGCATTGTTGTCGCCTTGTATTTGCGATGCTAGATTCTGGCAGAATACATTGACTGGGCCCACTCTTACCTCGGTGATGCCAATGCCTGCAGCTTCACCATTGCCACAAGCGTTCGCCTGGGATGCTGCTTGACTCTTTTCATATTTCTTCTTCTTGTCTGCAAAAGCATCTTCTGTTGCTACAGCTGATGTTGCGACAAGCATTGAAGCTACTGCAGCCACTACAGCTATAATTAGAATCTTGTTATTCATCGTACAGTAACTTGAATGCGTATCTCTGTTATCTACGTTAAGCAAATTCGGGCGCTTACATATATCTGATATTTATTCTATTAGATAATGATAGTCGCTTCCACAGCTAACGCATAGATTCACACTCTTTTTCAGTCCATCCCCACTTAACTGGTATAATATTTCTCTTACGCGGGTGTTCTACCCACCAATTCACAAGTCCATTGCATTTACTGCATCGTAATTCAATTCTTGAACCATTGATCTTAAAATATTCCATCCGCTTGTGCCATACACCATCGCTCTCGCAGACACGATCTTCTGTTATTGACATATGCTTAGACCCAACATAATATCAAAAGATAATATAAGATTTGATCCATCATGCTACCAGATCAATATATGCTTTAGTACTTGTAGTATCTAGTAATTTATAGAAAAAATCTTTCACGTAGAGTTGGAGAAATTACTGTGAGCTAGATTTTTTTAATCTAAGAAGTTGCTAACGCGATTTTGACATCAAATTGCTATCTCATTGCCAAACATTCTTGTTCTGACCACGTTCTCTTGAATGGCATGATTTTCTTTGCACGCGACGGCTCATCCCACCAACCCATTAGACCACGGCATCTACTGCATCGTAGCTCTGTTCTTGAATCACTAATCTTAAAGAAATATATCGTCTTGATCATACTCTGACTACAGATGCAATCGTCAGTCCAATGCATGCTCTTGTCAATATATTATTATAAATTAATACTGAATTCGATTCATCGTGCTATAAGAATACTATTGGAAATTAAGCTTCACATGAAAATGAATTAACTTAAATACGTATTTCTCAGTATTCGAGCAAATAATTTTTATCTGATAACACACATTCTACGATTGGTCATTGGCATACCGACTAGAATAGCCATGGCCGACGGCAGGCTCCGTCTGCAGTCAATACTCTATAAGTAAGTACTCAATTGGGTTCTAAGATATAAGACTCTTCTTGATGTAAACTGGGACTGTTATTCCCAATAAAAGTCCGGTCCACTATAACTTGAAATCTGATTACACTTTGGACAATTCTCAATCACATTTTCACGAGTTTCAGATCTAAGTGTTTCTTCGTCTGGTGTTTGTAACACTTTTGATTGGTATTCATGTCCGCAATTTTTACACGTAACCATTACAACCATTGCTAAGTCATCATTTTAAGTAGCTGTTAGCTCTTGCCATTCGCTAACTCATGACATTGGTCCACATAATCAGCAATTTCATCGAATGTTGAACCAGAGTCATTCAAATCTATCATCAAATCAGTACCAATTCCGGCATGTCTTAAAGCAAATAGTGCAGCGAAAAGTTTACTCGATGCACCAGTCCAGTCTTTGCCATCCCAACCATAGTATGACATGATGACGCCAATAGCACATCTTCCGTTAAGCCCATTGGAATAGTTCTTTTGGATCTGTGCAAACTGTTTTCCATATATCCGTAGAATCTGAGACACAGTCATTTCTTGCTTTAATAATTGCTGACTCATAGTTTGTACAATAATCAATAAACTATTCAGATACTGTACAATAAACTAGTTTAGATACTGTATCACCAAGTTAGCCCGATCCGACCCCGCCCGTTTTAATACTTTTCGTCTTGATGTAGACCCGCCTGCTTTCGTAGACATTTCAGCATTTCATTATCATCATGTTCATATTCTATCTTCAAATATCGTTTCATCCCAATTAGCAAATCATTACTTCTAGTACTATTATTTTTCTCCATAATAAAAATGGGATTTTATGATATAAAAGACTTGGGATCTAATCGGAATTTATGATATAAAAAACTATGGGTCTATGTT
>JBKPHJ010000429.1:0-3929 GCA_046729835.1 Thermoproteota archaeon | reverse complement strand
CTTACACAGAATGATCAGCTTAGAGGAGCGATAGATTCCCTAAATACTGCTGTGAAGATGCTTGGTCTTAAGGACAGATTATACTTGAACATACCAATAGGATATACTGCTCCTTAGTGGATTCCAAATTTATATGAATAGGTCATTTCATTTTTTTTGGCTGTATATGACGGTTAATGCCTGCAGCATGTACATCTGTTTTCGGATATGCCAAAGTGCTACAGACGGAATATAGACGACAACCTTATACTAGCATATCAATAGCAGAAAAAAGAAGATTAACTTCCTTGTCTTGCAGGACGAGGATACCATACATTTTTTTCACATATAAGTTTTAAGTAAATGGCCTTCACTGTGATGGTGATCGCATTGGCATCTGGTAGGCCTTGACTCGTCGGGTATCTGGCCAGAACATTGCTCGTGCCTTTTTGTGATGCATGCTAATGATAATAGCAAGTATAAAGGTGTCGTCTGCTGCCGATGCTATTAAATGATGGATGACTCCGCTAGGAGGAAGAGGAGGCCTGTTATCCGGCTTGTAATCCTCTGTACAGTAATCGCAAGCTGCAAATCGTCCTCTATTTCAACGAAGTAGTCAATGCCAGTCAACCTATAGTGACTATTTAGTTTTCGGATGTATAATAAAAGTACGTACGAATATAATAATCGTAATCCTACTAATAAAGCAGAATGAAACTAAATCTTAAAAATGATGACAATAGATACAATGCAGCTGCTGCTATTTGCCCAAGAAAAAAGTAGAGTTATAACCTTAAGAATTAACGAACTTGCAGAGATAAAACCAGGCTATAAAGTTCTTGACATTGCAACAGGTAATGGGGAACCATCCATTACCGCAGTAAAGAAAGTTGGTAGTAGTGGAAAGGGTCATGTACTAGCTACAGACATATCGCCTCAGATGTTATCCTTTGCAAGACAAAGGGCCGCCTCCCTTGGCTTACAAGGCATCATAGAATTCAAAGAAGGTGATGCACAAACAATTGACTTACCACCTTCAACGTTTGATGCTGCACTATGCAGATGGGGGATTGATGTTCTTGCCAGATCTGAAAGCTGGGGGCAATCTCTCTATTAAATGGAGTACATATCGAAGCATATCCTTCACATCATCTAGATGCGATGAGAGGATTATCGGATGTATCCCTTGTACTCCTTGATGAGGCTGACTTCTTTCCTCCAGGTCAGCAGCAGGATGCTAGAGATGTTTCAGAGAGATACATTGCTAAATCTAATCCATGGATAGTAACGGTATCAACTCCTAATGCGCCTGACGGCTTGTTCGAAAGAATAGAAAAAGAGCCAGAAGGTACTTGCCTGTACAAGCGACTTTTATTAGACTATACATATGGTCTAGACAGAATCTATACAAAAGAAGAAATTGAAAAAGCTAAAGCTTCACCGTCATTTGAAAGGGAGTATAACCTCAAGTACCTCGGATTAATAGGAAATGTGTTTCATACTAAGGATATTGAATTAGCGATAGAGAAAGGTAAGAAATACAATCCTGATGTCATTAATATGTATTCTAGAAAGTCATTGGGAATAGATCCTGGGTTTGGCTCTTCTCCATTTGGTCTAGTAGTTACTGAATGGGTTGACAAACAGATTCAAATTGCATATGCAGAAGAGTTTGAGAGGCCAGACTTTAATCAAATGAATAAAAATAACTTTGGGCCTAGTAACTAAATACGGTATAACATTTGACAATGGCTGCAGGATATTGGTTGATGGAGCAAATCCTTCATTTATCCGTTCTTTGAAGTATCAGTTAGGAGAGAATGTAGATTACGAACAGGAAATAGACTATTACAAAGAGTCATATCATGATATTTATAACTTAGATTTTTTGATGAGAAACATGTTTGTTGTTCCGGTTCATTTTGCTAAGGAACATAAACGTATGCTGGCACATACTAAAAGAGTACTTGAGTATAATGGTGGTTCAATTGCTATTAATCCACAGTTTGACAAGTTGATAACTTCTCTAAGGACCGCAGTGGAGAATGGAGAAGGCTTGTTAGATAAGGAAGCGACAAGTTATGATGATATATTTGATGCATTTAGAATGTCACTGCAGTTTTATCAGTAATCAGAGGGAAGATTACCCATCATCACACCGAGGGTCAAGTGGAGAGCAGCTAATGCTTTCTTAGCTGAATTCAAGTGCATCTGTGACCTCAGATTTTTCGTAGAAAAACTGTAAAACGGACGGACTAGCGAGGTATTACTAGAGACTCGTCGGAATATTCCGCCAAATTCGTTAAAACACCTTTTTTAAGTTTATTAATTTCCATTAAAACATCCCCATATGTTGTCCCTCTTACGATATTATGTCATGTGCTTTCTGTTATTATTTTGTACCATTTTCTTTCATTGTAATGACTTATTTCCATTTCTTCTAGCACACTCTTATGACAGAAGAAACTTATATTGCTTTCAACAACAGGTTTAATATGGTTCAATCCTTGCTCTTCTAGAAAATTTTCTGTGTTAGTTGATAGAATAAATCTGGTAATAGCAGTACAGAAACACAAATCAGTAGGTGATAATATTTCCTTTATTGTATACCGGTCAGAAAGGGTCAAATCTCGGAGTGGCCTAGGGTAGTTCAAACTTTTCCTTTATTCTAACATGCCAATCAAACTTGTGCATTGCTCTCTAATTTCAGTGCCTAGATCTGTGAGTCCGCTTCCTACAGCCGTAAGTATTTGTCGTGTATCATTGTCCAGTGTTAAAGAATGGTTTTGTGATAGAGAGGTCAGCTCCTGTCCGGTACGAAATACAGATGAAATAGTATCTTCTAAGGCACTATCTGCCCTTCTTGCTTGTGAAATTGCTTCTAAGATATTTCCTGCAAAAGAAAATTGGTATCCCAGAGATAGCTGAGGCTAACTGCTCCCCTAGCTTATCACCTTGACTAGCTAGCTCATTTCGAATTTCCTCGCCTGCTTGAGTCATCATGGCACTGAGCTCTCCAGGATCTTGGATAGCAGTCCCAGTTGTTGATGCATTCGTTTCCCCAATTGTTGTTTCTACGGATATCATCACTATTCCTATTCCGCCTAACAACGACATACAAATAGTGTTCCAACTATTAGTGTTGTTGTCTTACCCGAGCTCAATCTTAGTCTTTTAGACTAAAAAAGTTGAAATATGAATCGGAACTATAAAAACTTGACATCTGTGAATTGAAAATCGTAAGAATCTAAAGACTATGACTGGCCAATATGAAAATCATTTACATGAATTATGAACATAGACTTCAAAATGAATATTATAGCTCACAGATTTTTGCCGAGTATTCCTTAACATCATTGAAATAGTGTTAGTAATTGCTTTGTAAAGTGAATATTATGACAAACTAATTTTATGACAGCTTTGTAATATTACACTTCAGAAGAATGATCAGCAGTAGGCCATAAAAATTCTAAGTTTAAACTATTTAGTCACGATGCGAAAGCAGGATGAACCGAATTCGAAGTTGAAATTGATAATAGCGATAGCAATAACAGTTTTACCAATATAGAATATGAATATCAATGGATATGGTTTAAACCTAATCAATGAAGAATCCTTTTAATATTCTATGAAATTGTAAAGAATTCTACCAAGATATAGTGTGCTGTGTAATAGTAAGGGAGAAACTAAGGATGTTTATAATAAGCTTGGAAATCCCAGCTTTTTAACTCCAACGAGGCATCTATAAATTCAAGATAGGCAGTTAGTAAAGCCTGAAGAAATAGATTCCGAGTTTTTATGAATCTCAATATTCTTTTTTTCTAGTAGAATGATCACTTCTAAGATCAGATAGTTACAATTGATGTAACAGCTAAATATTTTAATTAAATACGTACCAATATAATTATCAGTACTAATAGAAGGTTCACATAAATATCTAGTCTACATGT
>JBKPHJ010000428.1:0-2421 GCA_046729835.1 Thermoproteota archaeon | reverse complement strand
GCGTTCTCCTGCATTACTTGGCTGCTGTTGCTGGCCTATAGTAGGCTGACTGGTTACAATGGAACAACAAATTGCCGAAAGGAGGGCTATTCCAATGCAAAATATTACAAGATCTGGACGATCATCAATTGTCTTGTGCTTCACAATCAGCTGAGTAAATATATGGAGTATTTTAATTTTTTTCGTGACGTGCTTTTCATACGTTCACAACTGCGATATCGAGCATGAAAATCGAAGCTTTGCCGATTTGAAAACCGATAAAAACCGAAGGTGCACTCAGGGACTATGATTCTCACTCTTTTTCGACAGATTTTTTCTTTCGGGAAGCTTTCTTTTTTGGTTTCTGGGCGGCCTTCGTTTTTTTATCATCAGACTTGACTTTTTCGACTTCATCGTCGGCATCATCACCTTTGCCCTCTTTAGTCAATTCCATCTCCGTCTCTTTGTCCGTGGCAGCAGCTAACTCTTTGTCTATTGGCTTCTCCTTGTCCATCTCCTCGTCCTCCGAACTAGTATCAGAGACTCGAGATTCTCTCTCCTTCAATTCCTCGTATAAAGAGACTACAACTGTGTCAGTCTCGTCTTTGGTCATCCGGAGCCGTACTCTTCGTGGCGGATTTCTCTTCCCTCGCTGCCAGAGATATCTGTTCAGATACTGATCAATCTTGATGTCATCAGTCTTCATGTGCCTCTCAGCAAACTCTCTTAGTATGTTAATCACTCTGTCAGTTCTTCTGTATTGGGGAGTGATCCATGCCTTCCTAAAATTGACCGTATAGATCCTCTCTCCAGTGGCTTCACTTATCGACATAAGATCGTGCCTCCACCCCTACTTTCAGCCAACATTAACATCTGTCCTGCGCCAGAGACGCCTCTTCGGATTAGTTCGAACATGTCTATGTGTGCGAATGATCACCCATGCCGGAACAGGTCTATTTTGTCTTGTCCGCTTTATCAGTCTCTTTTTTCTTGAAGTATTCTTTCTGGCAGCCATGTTACAAATCGTGGAGTATCTCGCCCTATTTTTAAGTGTTAGTTCCACTTTTACTTGCTAGTTAGTTCTAAAAGATGGCCTACTTGCATGGGGCATGAGGCATATTATAAGGGAGGAAAGAGGATGCTTAGCGACCGGAAAAGTGTGTGTGAGATGCGCTCATCAATAGACTCTGAATTAAGAACTTCATGGGCTACATTCAAAGGAAACATCATGAGGACAGGCAGATCTGAATTTCCTTTCCTGCGTAAGCCTAGCTTTAGATTCATGATAAAGTTAGGGCCTATTCTATCATCGCCGGTATTCGATAATAAGGCAGTTTATGTTAGCACGATTACAGGACGAATTTATCGTATCGAGAGCTCTAACATGGCTATCAGGTGGCATGTGAACGCCTCCAGTCCGATCGTTTCAACTCCCTCTATACATAAGGGTAGATTAATTGTGGGAGCCTTCTCTACATGGATCAACGTCAGAACAACTGCCTTTGAGCCCAGCAAGATCACAGCTTATGACCTTCAAGATGGAACGAAGGATTGGGAGTTTGAGCTGAAGGCGGGGGTGTTTTCGTCCATCTGCTCGGTTAGAGATATTCACATTTTTGGATGCATGGATGGAAAGGTCTATGCACTAGATAGAGAGGGGGATCTCAAATGGCAGTTTGAGACAGGCGGTGAAGTCTGGTGTTCACCATCATCTGATGGAGTTATAATTTTTGTAGGCTCTGATGATGGCTGTTTATACGCATTTGACCTGGATGGCGATTTGGTTTGGAAAACAAAGTTAAATGGAAAGATCAGATCTTCGTCTCCTTGCCTATCCAATGAGGATCATGATAACCTTCCTGGGAGTCTATACATTGGAACACAGTCAGGACTGCTCTACAGAATAAACAAGGACAATGGTTCTATACTCTGGGCTTTAGAATTGGGATCCCCAGTGTTATCTTCTCCTTCATTACTTCGAAACCAGGTTGTGGTCGGATCCTCTGACGGCTATCTCTACTGCGTAAAATGTAAGAACGGTTCGTTGGACTGGAAATTTAAGACGGGAGGTAAAATATGGTCATCCCCAATTATAGTAGATGAGCACAGAGCTTTTGTAGGATCTCTTGATTCACATATATATTGTGTAGATTTCGCTTCCAGAAACTTAGTCTGGAAGTTCCCGACAATGGATATGATAGACTCATCACCATGCGTCACAAGTGGTATGCTTTTCGTTGGATCAAGGGATGGGTATCTCTATGTTTTTGATGGAGGAGATATGATACCTTACATTAGGTAGATCGACTGATGCTGCAACCCTAAGATTGGAACCGAAGGATAAGTTGGCCAATCCTGTCTTTTGATTTGCCGATCGACTAATGTCGTTAGATCTTTTGGATGCTAACGCGATGTCCATCTTCTCAAACCCTCTTAGGACTA
>JBKPHJ010000427.1:0-3522 GCA_046729835.1 Thermoproteota archaeon | reverse complement strand
TTACATGTTGCGCATATACCTCACAGATGGTATGCTTTAGAAGAAAAGGAGCATGGAGTCAATCAGTTACGTGTAGTTGGAGGAGTGTGCGATTGTTGTCTTAAAGTAGCTATGCAGTTCTATGGACAAGTAAATGACAATGACAAGATCAACAATATCAACATAAACAACAATATCAACAACAACAAAATCGATAATAATATCGTTATTAGTAGTAATAATAGCAATAACGTCATCAGCGATAACGGCACGAGCAGCAACAGTAGCATTGGCACTAACAGAACTACTACCACTAATGGCACTAGTAACAGCAATTACACTCCTAATCTAGGAATACCCCTACATCCTGTTTCCGATATAGAAATCGCTGAAATAACAAAGATAGCTGAAAATGCACACAGATATCTTCAAATAGCATTTGCAGAGGATATGTATCTTTACTGTCAAGCAAACAGTATAAACTTCCCAGAACTACGTGAAGCCCTAAACACCAAATGGAACGTAGAGGTACTTGAGCCAAGAGAGGGCATAGGAGGACATTGTCTGCCAAAAGACACGAAGATGTTTCTACAATCATCAAGATCTATTTCTGCCAGGAGCAAAATATTGAAAGCAGCAATCGAAGTAGATGAAGAGTACAAGAGGTACAGGTTATCACGAACCACTCAGACTGCAAACATACAGAGCACTTCAAAATCAGCAAGAATTGGCTCGGTTGACTATGTCTCGTCGATCATCACTAGATCTAATGACTCCGTCTCGGCAGATCTCAAATGATTAAGATTACAAAACCCCATGAGGTTTTTATTACAAATTCTCATGAAGTAGAGGAATAAAGAATCGGCATATTCATTATATAACAATTTCTATTCATCATAATTTTTTAGGTTCTACTCCCAACGAATCTCTTTCGGAAGAACTTTGGCAGGGGGTTATCCGGAGTATCATCAAAAGGAACGAAATGTGCCTCTAATTTACAAGCAGGTAGAAGAGTCAACAACACCTATGAGCCTTGACAAGTGCCTCATAGCATTATCTATAGATTCATAAATAATCTTCTGATTTTACATAAAATATACGAGGAGATTCCACTGATATGGTTCCCCCTAAAATCGTGGAGGGTTTGATAGAGGCTAAACCCCACTATATGAATTATCAGATGTTACCAATGCCGAGCAATTAACCTTGCAGTGAAAATTCGATTCTCCGCCTTTTACCCGTCGCAAGATACGGCGATTTCTGAATCCCAATAGAGGTAATTCTATCACTTAGTACGTACTGCCTCTATCAGTTGATGAATTCTGCTAAAATCTCCGATCTCGGTCACTGAATGAGCATCGCTACCGAAATGAAGCTTTACATCATGGTTCTTAAACTGTAAAAGCCAGTCCAGAGGAGGGCGCCTATATTTCGCATTCAATTCGACTATTTTACCATTAGTTCTAAGTAATTCGCATAGTCCTAGTAATTCCTCGTTATTCAAACTAAATGTTGGCTCTGGAGATAGATGTCCGATGACATCGACATCAGGATTCTGGATAGCTGCTTTGATTGCATTCATCCAAATCTCTTTGTTACCATAGATGGTATGGAAACTAGCAATGACAAAATAGTTATTGCTGTATTTTGGATCGCAGTCAATGGAACCGTCTTTAAGAATCTTCGCTTCGAATCCCATGATTATTTTCAAGCCAGAGTTCCTGCCGAGTTTCTCAATTTCATCTAGATACTTATCAATCCAGAGTGAATCTCTTCTCACATGTTCTGTAAATGCCAAGGTTTTTAAGCCAATTTTTTCTGCATACTGAATTGCTGATTCAATGTTTAAATCCAAAGAAGAATGATCGTTATAATTAGTATGTACATGAAAGTCTTCTTTAATATTGAGCAATCTAGCTAATATTAATGGCGTTTTTATTAATGTCTTACTCGAACTCCAAATCTTTATAAGAAACAACCGAATGTCATTAAAATAACCCTGGTTGTTCCTTTGTCAAGTCATAAGGTTTCCACGATTCTAGTTCCGGGAGCAGCTGCTCCAGCCGGAATCAATGCGATAAAGTCTCTCAAAATGGGCGGCTTTCGTGGGAAGATAGTGGCTACAGACTCAAGCTATCTGTCACCAGGTTTTTTCATGTGCGACGTCAACGAGGTGATTCCAGAAGCTGAGAATCATTTTTTTATTGACAGGCTGAACGACATAGTCAATAAGTATCATGTCAAAATGTTGTTGCCGACCTCGGGATTTGATATATACCCATACAGTGAATTTAGAGAACAGTTGATGAAAAGTGGTGCTTATCCTGTTGTCAGCGATAAGGACAGTCTCGTAACATGTAGAGATAAAGTGCTAACATTCGAAAGATTGTCTAGAAAATTCGATCTTCCTTTTACTAGCAAAGACCCAAGTGAGATCAATTCCTTTCCTATCGTAGCTAAACCAAGATATGGAAAAGGAAGCAGAGATATTATGATAGTAAATGATAGCGATGACCTAAGATATGTAACTTCTAAGATGACGGATTTGATCTTTCAGGAATTCCTACCCGGCACTGAATACACAATAGATGTGTTATCCAATTTGGAAAAGAAAGCGTTACTGGCCGTACCAAGAATAAGAATCCAAACTAAAGCGGGGATATCGACAAAAGGGAGAATCGTTAGAAATAAGAAACTCGAATCGGACGCTAGGCAAATAGCTGATTTCATAGGGATAAGAGGACCCTGTTGCATACAAATGAAAGAGGATGCTAATGGTATTATGAAGCTTGTCGAGATCAATCCAAGAATGGGGGGAGGTACTATCTTTACGACTCTAGCAGGAGCAAATTTTCCTATTATGTTAATAGATATGTTGGAGAATAAAAAAGTCCATATTCCAGAAATTCAAGAAATTACCGTGATCAGATACTACGAAGAAATCGTCATCCGAGCAGCCACTTCTGATCGAGAAGAGGTCTCTGCGAAAGAAAATCTCGTGACTTAAGCAAATACTCATGACTGCTGATATTAGGTCAAATTTTTGGACCGATCTAAATAGTCACCTAATTTGTGTACTCTCGGCCATTTTTTCAGCTCAAGATCAAATTCATGACGAACTTTGAGAGGAAGTATGTGATGTTTGTGATGAAATCGATGACGTGGTATCCATTGTATAGGATGTATGAATACCCTTTCGTTCCATCCTCATCTTGAACGTTGTTTTGCTCTCATTCTATTTCCATGTTTCCTTTTCTTATATTGTTACTATGCTAGTGCAACAGTCTGTCTTATGCTAAAGTTCTCGATGTCATCATCATTACCTCCGTCCCATCTAAATGATGTTATCGGAACTCCATGATTAGATCAGAAGTGCGATTATCTTCTGCCCATCGCTTCTGCATTTACCTGTATCCACAAAGTCGCATGCTTTTTTCCAGATATTATCATTATTAGGATCTACTTATAGCTATAGTTTAACCACTGTTTTGCCATCCAGTAAAAATGCTGTACTTCGTTGCCTTAAAGCCTACGAATTAACCG
>JBKPHJ010000426.1:0-19726 GCA_046729835.1 Thermoproteota archaeon | reverse complement strand
TTCTCATTATCTGCTCTTTTTTACATCGAATGTAGGACCTGTATTTTTAAGAAATCCGATGCATTTAGTCACAACCAATAGATAAATATCTTCCAGGACATGCCATATTGACCCATAATCAGAGGGGTCGTTGTCTAGCATGGTATGATGCCAGCCTCGGGCGCTGGAGATCGCCGGTTCGAATCCGGCCGGCCCCGCCTTCAAAAATTCAAAAAATAATCAATTACACCATACCTATTTAGCGCCTAGCCCTAGCCTTTCGCAATGTCACCTGCCACCATTAGAGATACGGAATATACCAAAAACTTGGGTCGAAACGCAGCTTCTAGATTTAAATATCGTCTAATGCTTATCACATCTGATGTCTGACGCACAACCACAACAGAATCAACAAGTATTTAAAGAGGGACCCCGGGACGCGATATACATTGGGAAAAAACCTTTGATGGCATACGTAACTTCAACTCTCATACAGCTGGCTAACCAGCCTAAAGTTACCATCAAGGCAAGAGGATTGAGTATAGGAAGAGCAGTCGATGTATCGCAAATCATTCTAAAAAGAATGGAAAATGCAGGGTACACGATAGGCGACGTAAGGATCGGATCAGAAACCGTGCACTCGGAGGATGGGAGAACGAGGAATGTGTCAACAATAGAAATCGAAGTAAACAGAGCCTCTTAATCTCTCCGATAATTTTTGTGATACGTTTCGGTTCTTTGTCCAAGAATGCAGCCATTTATCTTGCACATCTTAATCCAGTAACTAGATCACACGCCGAGATAATATCACGATTAAATAAAGAGTATCAGGTATATCTATTTCCAGTTAGATTTCTCAAGAGGGGCAGAGAGGTCAACACAAGAAGTTTTCCTTTCAGTTTTGAAGCTAGAAAATTTATGGTAGAGGAGCTATTTGGCGAATCTGTCAAAGTGCTTTCCGAGTATACTTTTCAATCCCCATTCTTGAGATACCTTCCTCCCTTGTTATCGCCTTATGGCTGGAAGATGCGAAATGATATATTAAAAAGCATTGTTGAAAATGAATTCTTCTCATATACTGGTGATAGAGCTGAATGCGTGATGCTTAGAATTTATGGGTTAAAACCGGTGTTGAACATGAGACTAGAAATTTCTGGCACCTTTGTGAGAGATCTTCTATATAGAGAAGCAACCCATAGCGGTAGAAGAGGGGAATGTGTGAACGGATCGTGGCATAGCAAAGTCCCTCAGCAAATAGTTGAGATCATTTACAAATATTGGGGAACGGTTAAAGAGTTCGCTGATACAGATGACAGGACCCTAAGGTTATTTGGAATGAAATTCCCTCAAGACGGACTCGTAACATCTTAGAACATTTTTATATTAGACAGTAAGACGTTGCGTTGGATGAAGACAAAAGGCGCAGAATTCATTTGGCTCGATGGAAAATTTGTCAAGTGGGAAGACGCCAAAGTTCCTGTTATGACTCACGCATTACATTATGGCACTTCAATATTTGAAGGGATTCGAGCATATGCGTCTAATGACAGCAAGCTATATGTGTTTCGACTCTTCGAGCACATGGAGAGACTCCATCGTTCTGCTCAAGTATACCGCATCAATGTAAATTATTCAGCCAAGGAACTCTGCAATGCAACAATTGAACTGTTGAGGAAGAATAAGATCGTAGAATCTTGTTATATCAGACCACTAAATTTTGTAGGTCTGCATGGAATAGATTTGAACGTCACTAGGGACTCCCCAACTTATTGTGCAATAATAGTTTTCCCCTTTTCGAGGTATTTTAGCGAGGATGGAATTAAGGTGTGTATTTCGTCTTGGCGAAGAATAAATGATGCATCCATTCCCCCTATGGCAAAAGCTGCGGGAAACTACCTCAATTCAATTCTGGCAACTCAAGAAAGCAAAAGTCATGGATTTGACGAATCTATCATGCTTGATCAGGAAGGTAATGTTAGTGAGGCGCCTGGAGAGAATATCTTTCTCGTGCGGGAAAATTCTATCTTCACGCCTTACGTCGGCAACTCAGCGCTTGAAGGAATAACACGAAATACTACGATTGAAATTGCTACTGATCTAGGCTATAATGTCATAGAAAGACCTATCTCCAGAACAGAACTATACATGGCTGATGAACTTTTTTTGACTGGGACAGCCGCTGAAATAGTTGGCATATTAAGCGTAGATGAGCATCAGATAGGCGACGGAAGAGAAGGCAGATTTACGAAACGTATTCGACAGGCGTACTCCAAGATTGTTACAGCAGAGGATCCGAAATTTAATAGTTGGCTAACGAACGTATGGTAGACTCAGTGTACACAAATCTCCAGGTAGCGGTCGTAGGTGTAGGAGGGTGGGGAAAGAATCATGCGAGAGTCTTGCAGAGCCTTGGGGCTCTAAGAGCAGTATGTGATATGGACATTAAAAGGGCTACAGAAATTTCAAAAAGATATGACGTCAATTGTTACTCTTCGGTGGATAACCTGCTACAGGATGAAAATAACTTGAATGCTTGTCTAATATGCACTCCAACTAAAAGTCACTACCCCCTGGCAACTAAATTTATTGAGAAAGGCATACATCTCTTTGTCGAAAAACCATTGTCGTTCTCTTCAAAGGAATGTGATGATCTGGTGGTAATGGCGCAGAAAAAGAAACTAATCTTGACTGCAGGATACATAGAAAGGTACAATCCGGTTGTACAGGATGTCAAGAAGATTATCCAAAGTAAGAAATATGGCGATCCCTTGATGATGGAATTTCACAGGGAGAACAGAATGCCTGTACATATTACCGATGTTGGAATAATTTACGATACCTCTGTTCATGACATAGATACCGCTATGTATTTGTTTGACAGTAAACCTAACGTTGTTTTTGCTAGAACGGGGAAAAAGTTTCACTCATTCGAAGACTTCGCTACAATAATGTTAGGCTTCGATTATCAAAGAGTAGCAATTATAGCATCAAATTGGATCACACCAAAAAGAGTGAGAAAGTTTAGTGCCGTTTGTACTGACGGTATCATTACTGGGGATTTTATTAGTCAGGAGATCAAGATAGATGATATGAATGCAACAATAGTACCGAGAAGACAATTCAAAGAACCTCTTTCACTTGAACTAATTGCGTTCCTTGATGCAGTAACGGGAAAGGAGGCTAGTTCTAATCCTTTAGTATCTTCGGCTGAGGCAACTGACGTGACAAAGGTTGCTGAATCAGCCATCTTATCGAGCAAAACTGGTTCTCCAATATATTTGGATTTAACACGGAGCTGAACATTTACGAGAAAATCGTTGCTTGAGATTTTAGCATGTCCAATTGACAAGCACACCCCACTTGAACTGTTTGAAGTCAATGTTATATTGACAAATAAAGCCTGTCATAGCGTACATGGTACTGATGTAACAGACACGAAATCTGAAAATGATAAACCGAAAGTCGCTGACAATGTTATAATTAAAGAGGGGGTTCTGTTTTGTTCTGAATGTTCGAGGTTCTTTCCCATAATTGACGAAATTCCAATCATGCTACCAGATGAGCTCCGAGAGAAGGATAAAGATCTTCAATTCCTGCGAACATGGCGGGACAAGATCCCCAGTAAGATACTTGATTACGGCCAACCTTGGCATCTTGATTGAGATAGAGCATGAAATATCTACCTTGGCGAATGATGGATGATTCAAAGGATGTCATACGTTCGATAACAAAGCAGCGCTACGTTCTCTAGGAACAGACAGATCAGATTATTTTATTCATTTCTTTGTCGATAGTACATATGATAGTAGCTTAATTGCTTGGTTGAGGTGCATAGCTTAGTTTGAATACGGCCAATTTGCTAAAAAAATTTCATGATCCTTTAATGAAAACCTCCTAATAAAATTTCATCCAGAACAATCGGGAAAAGCCAACAGGATTCCTAAAAGAACTTGCATTCCGTTCGATATCATTCGACAACATATAGTTCCATGTTCAAGTACTATATCTAGCATACAGCAAAATTCGAAGGGGATAATGGGAATGATACATTAGCGGAATGCAGATAGCTAGAGGAGATATGATACTTTTCAAACGAACGACATATCGAAAATTCCAGTAGTTTCGTAACAAATCGTTGAACTTGATGATTTGATAATTTTCAATAAAAGTTTTCTATCCATTAACTAGAGCTTCGCAGACTGGATTGGCCTTGATTACAATTACGTCCATATTCTGTCTCTTCGTATTCGTAATAGAACTAAAATCATCTCTCGAACAAGCTATAACTACAGTAGGCTTGTCAGTCGGATAGATATCTAATGATGAACCCTGCTGACGTTCTACGTCACCTATGTAATCCTTTAGTCGAGATTCCATAGTTGAGAACAATTCAATCTTGTCACCTTTCATCTCGTTCTGGTCTAGAGTCCAAGCAATTATCACTCTTGTCCTACTCGCTTTGAGTTCAGCCTTTTTCAGAATCAATCTAAGTCTATCAATTAGGTGTTTGATGTAACCTTCGATTCCCTTTATCGTTCCGTTTACTAAATACGCTAAGGGGCCAGCTCCAGAAAGTGACGAAGACAGAACACGAAGATCAAATAGACCATTTGAAATATCGTCGATATATAGGTCCCCGAATCTTTTTTCTAGCACCTTAGTAGGAAATCCTGAAGAACGCATCTGCTTACACACTTCTAGAGAGCTAGCCAAGCCGCTATAGTGTTCCAGAATTCTTATGATGAGCGCAAGTTCCGCGGAATAAATGTCAACAACATTTGGAGTGTCTGTAGGCGCTGCCTCTGAAAACAGATCCTGTATGTGGAAATCTTCTTTTTCTGAATATGACGAACCGATTAACAGATTCGGTTGATTGAGTTCGGAGAGGGTGGAAATCGGCATGTAATAGTAATAGATATCTCTTCCAATAGAGAAACCCGTCAAATGTTCTATGAGTGCTATGTTTTCAGTGTTACCTCCAATTCCAGTCGGCAAGGTAAAGATAATAGAGGTACCAGCAGTTATTGACCTTGCAACATCTCTCAATTTTGATGAGATATCTGCACGGACATCTTGGCCGGTTTTACGGACCTTTGGTGAAAAGAATACATATGACGCCGTTTTTAAGGCTATGTCAACCGGCTGTAGTGCGAGCAATGGTTCGTCTTCGAGAAGAGAGCTGACGCTAGGATACGTTCTGGCGACTTCAGGCTTCAACATGATTGCCATTCGTGCTGATTCATCAACTAACGACACTTTGTGTCCCCTTACAGCGATAGTGGAAGCAATTCTGTAGCCTTCAGTCGTAAGTCCGTACACCACAGTCGACTTAGATGACGCTTCTAAATTCAAGAAGATATCGCCCCCACTCAACCATAAGATAACGCTGCTATGTAAGAGTTAAAGAAAAGTTTTTTCTATTCATAGTCACACTCTAGCTGTATTCTTTGAAAATATGGTTTGATATTTTGACGCCCAAGCAGGTAATGTTCTTTAAGCCGCTAGTGGATTCTCTCCAAGAGGAAGACCACGAAATCCTTTGTACTTCACGAGAATATAGGGAGGCAACTGAACTTGCCAGGCTAAAGAATTTTGAACTCAAGGTAGTGGGGAAGCACGGCGGAGAAGAAAAATACGACAAATTAAGGGCAAGCGCCTTGAGGGTATTTAAGTTAGCCTATATTGTAGACCAGTTTAAGCCGGATCTTGCGATTACCTTTTCCTCACCCGAAGGATCTAGAGTGTCTTTTGGCCTAGGAATCAAACACTATTGTTTCAGTGATTCTCCCCATGCTATGGCGGTTTCAAAGCTCACGGTCCCCCTGGCTGATCGGTTGTTTTGTCCATGGATAATCCCCTATTCTGCATGGACCAAAATCGGTCTCCCTAGAACTAGAGTTGTAAAATACAGGGCTCTAGATCCTGCGGCATGGCTTAAGCGAGACTATTCCATAGCCAAACCGAAAATCCTTGAGAGATTAGAGATGGAGGCAAACAAAAAGAATATAATTGTAAGATTAGAAGAGTCTAAAGCTGCTTACATAACAGAATGTTCACGCAAAAAGGATGGATATTTGTTTCTGGATAGTCTAGTAGAGTCTGCCGGTGATTTGGCAAACATTCTTGTGATCTGCAGATACGCTGATCAAGTGAAGAACATTATTGAAAGATACGGAAATAAAGTTTCCGTTATCGGAAGCACCATTGACGGAATAGCCATAATTAACTATTGTGATCTCTTTATTGGTGCTGGGGGTACAATGACAGCAGAGGCATGCCTTATGGGCAAACCTACGATTTCTATCGCACCAATTACGTTCTATGTTGAAAAGTACTTGATAAGAAGTGGTCTGCTTGTAAAGGCATCAAAGCCAATCGAGCTATTGAGACTTGCAAGAAAGATTGTCACAGATCCCACTAGGCATGTCGTTCAAAAAAGAAATGCAAACATCATTCTGGGTAAAATGGAAGACCCGATCCAGACTGTAATGCGATACATATTCGACCATCAGTAACATTATTAAACTTACAAAACTTCAATAAGAAGAGCCCGGAAGCCCGGTAGAGTTGATTTTGTTATCGCCGAATGTAGTGGCCAAGCATAGAGGCCTTTGGAGCCTTTGACCCCAGTTCGAATCTGGGCCGGGCTATATTCTATTTCATTCCGTTCAATCTTCGAAGGTGTATTGATATTCCATGCTAGTCCTGATTCTAATTATACCCAATCGAAAAGTTATGATTTATGCTGCTTGTATGATACTACAATTTTAGAGAGATTATCGTATGCTGTCCGTATAGCTTCCTGCCTTTTTTCTGTTCTCCTTCTAAAATCTTTCAATCTCTTATTATTTTGAAGTATCATCTCAACCTGCTCTGCCCGATTAGGTGAACCCTTCGATTTTCGTAGTTTTAGACATTTAGTAGCACTGCATGCCTCAATCGAGGCTTTTAATTTTCCTGCTGTTAACTGACTTTTTACAGATTTCAGGTACTGATCAATCTCACTCTCTTCAAGGTTCTCTAATGTATGTTTCCCACGCTTGATGGCAGTATTAACTAGTGAACCTACCAGCTTGTGTGCAGATCTAAAAGGTAGATGTTCTCTTGAAGCCAGGAGTTCTGCTACATCGACTGCATTCGCAAAACTTAGAGTCGCAACTTCTAGCATTCTTTTTTTATGGACGACACATGATTCAATTACAAGCCTCATAATCCTCACAGATTGTTCAACGGTTGCGTAAGATTGGAAGACAAGATTTTTCAGCTCTTGCAAATCCCTGCTGTAACCTGAAGGTAGGCCTTTCAAAATAGCGAGCGACGCCGTGAGATTTCCAAGAGTTCCTGCTGATTTGGAACGTAGTAATTCTAGAGGATCTGGATTTTTCTTTTGGGGCATTGCGCTCGATGTAGAGCTTGCTGCATCGGTCAATTCGATATATGCGAATTCTGTCGTAGTCCACAGTAAGAAGTCTTCGGAAATTCTGCTTAAGGTAATCATAATAATGCTAAGGCATGACAGGTATTCAAGAATCATATCTCGAGAGCTTGTGGCATCTATGCTGTTCGGAATCAATTGGTCAAAGCCCAACAAAGCAGCGGTTCGATCCCTATCCACTGCGAAGGTAGATCCTCCAATGGCCGAGGACCCGAGAGGTGATTGATTGATTCTATCGTAGGTCTGACTCAGCCTTTCCATGTCTCGAAAGAGAGACTCCGCATATGAAAGAAGATAGTGAGAAAAAGTTCCAATTTGAGCCTGTTGTAAGTGGGTGTAAAGTAACATCACTGTATCTATATTAGAGTCAGCCTTTACTAGCAGCGAATCTATCAAATCGGCTAACTGAACACAAATGTTATTGATTTCATTTCTGACTTCCATTTTAAGATCAACCATCACTTGATCATTCCTCGATCTGGCGGTCTGCAGCATTCCTCCCTTTTCTAATCCAATTTTCTCTACGACAAAAGCTTCAAGAGATTCATGGATGTCTTCAAATTTGCTCGCTTTCATTATTTCTGCAGGATGTCCTTTCGCCTCTTCCAATGTCGTTAAAATGTCCACTAATTCTAGCTTCGACAAGTATCCAATTTCATGCAGCATTATCACATGGGCTTCGCTTCCAAGTATATCATAATTAAAAATTGGGAAGTCATCCTTGATCGAAGAAAGGAAATTCAATACCTCCTGATCGATTATGCCTCTCGGCCTAGATCTATACATAGGATTAACCAACACTACTGTGATTTAATATTTTTCTGCCACGGCAAAAGGAATTTCGATCTCTGAAAGATAGGTTAGTAAGACGATAATGGGCTGAAAGTCTAACGAAAACATATTCCAACCGCTCAAGAGTATGTTCACGGCACATAATATCTGTTCTACTTGAGGGTAACATGTATCATCAGAAATCTTCACCTAACCGGAGCTACCTAAGTGGAATTCGCTTCGAGATCATTCTTGTTTCTCATTCCAACTAAATCATGCAAACATATGCTCATTTATACCCACTACTTATGTCACGTCTACTATGATTTAATCTCCCGTCAAGGAAAAAGCCCGGTACTCATCCTCCTGTAAATGTAATATGACATGACCAAATTGTCTTTCATGAAGACGCACGAATGGCTGCCATGATTTCGGTAGATATCTTTAGATAAATTAATCAACAAAAATAGGGACACGATTCGTTAATAGTTATATATCGATAGTTACAAATCAAAAGATGGATGGTTCAAGACATTCAGCAGGTGAAAAGACAGATATTTGACGAGCTAACCAAAATCGTTGATCCCGAAATTGGAGTTTCAATTATGGAGTTAGAGTTGATAGACAAGGTTGATATTAAAGAGGGGAGCGTAGACATAGATTTGCATCTCACCAGTCCTTTCTGTCCAGCTGTGTTTGGTTTTAAGATAGCACAAGACGTCAGGGATAACGTTTACAGACTGAATGGGATCCAAGGCGTAAAGGTAAATGTTAGCAATCACTTCATGGCAGAAGCGATAAACAAACAGGTAAACGAAAGCAATCTACCTCCAAAGACATAACGCTAATGCATGGCGCAAGTGTATCGCACCACTCCCTAGACCGCCCCAGATTATCTATCCGTGGCCGTATCTTCGATTCTGCATGACACATGAAACTCATCAAGTTCAGGTCTGGCCCAAAAGTCTTTCACGCGATTCAGCCAATTTTTTGTCATTCTTCGAGAAATTCAAAAGATGCCCTCTGAGCAACTGAATTCCAAGAGCTGGATCAACTCCTTTAGGGCATACTACGCTGCAAGAACCCGCAAAATGGCACCTCCAGATGCCGTGTTTATCATCAACGATGTCCAATCTGGTCTGTGTGGCATCATCTCTATTGTCGGCAACGTATCTGTATGCTTGTGCCAAAGCCTGAGGGCCAGGAAACTTTGTATCAGTACCTACTGAAGGACACGCAGAGTAGCACAATCCACATTTAATACAATATGAAAATTGCAGATATTTTTCTACATCTTCAGGTGACTGTATAAATTCAGTTAGTCTAGTTTTGTCCACAATATCGGCATTTGGGTTATGGATAAAAGGCTCCATTGAACTGTGGTGTTCTAAAAACTTTGTAAAGTCGGTTACCAAATCCCTTATTATCGGGAAATTAGGGAGAGGTTCACATGTAATCACATCTCCCACGATTTCAGAAACTTTTGTATAGCATGCGAGTCTTGGGATCCCGTTTATTCTCATGCCGCAAGATCCGCAAGACGCCATTCTACAGGAGTACCTTATCGCTATGCTACTATCTAGGAAGAATTTTGCATGTAATAACGCGTCCAACACAGTCGTCCAGCGCTGAACTGGTACCTGAAATCTATCATAATGGTTAGAATTGTCTTGATTTGGATTTGCTCTAAATATCCTTAACGTGGCAAATCTCCCATTGTTCCTGAATCCTTGTCCCTTTTCCTCATCCAGGTGGAATTTTTTTAGAACCTTTGAGGTCTTGAGACCCTGAGTCATGCTATGAGTCATCCTAATCCATGCGCAATTATTACTGTTCTAGTACCATATGTGATTATTGCGATCATGGCCGCTAGTGTTAAAAGGGTTACTCCATTCTCCCAAACCACGTTTTGTCTGAGTTCCAATAGGATCACTCTCAATCCGTTGAATCCATGAATGGCAATAAGTACCAGAATCGATTCTAAAAGTACTGCGTAAGCAATATTCTGGTAATTTGCGATAACATTATCATATCCTAAACTCATAGAGAAAGGCATAACTAGTCTCATTATGATGTGCACCGCAACTACGAAGAGTGCGGCTATTCCAGATACATAGTGTATCTTCATTATTTGGCTTTCTTTCAACATCAACTTGATTTACAATATCCTCCGAAATCCCATAATATGAACTAGACTATTCTCCTGCAAACAAAATGTTCGCTCCGTATAACATGGCAGCTGCCGCCAAAATTAGGGCTACCCAAATCCCTGACTTTTGTCGATAATTCAAGGAAGAAGGAGAGTACGGATAGTCAGGTCTAGCTGGCTTACCTAATCCTCTACCCGACTCGGTGAATAAAAGACGGATCCCATTTGCGGAATGGAAAGTACTAGTTCCAATTACCAAGATCAGGAACAGATGACCCCAAGTAGTCTGAGTTAGTTCTAGCATGGCATTCCAAGCATCCCTGCCATCTGCAAGCGAGCTGGTCTCAATGACATGACCGATAAAGTATACCAATAAGAATACGCCTGTGAGACGCTGCAGCCAATAAGATAATCTCTCCCATCCGTATCTTGAAGGATTTAACCAGGCCTTAAGGCCCTCTCGATTCTTACGTCCGTTTCCGTCCGCATAAATCTTGTCTTCCATAGATGGATTCCTTAATATTTCCTCTCTACAGGTGCGTACCTGGTCATCTTGACATGATGCCACCGTATCTCTGGTCCTTCATGAGTGTAATATGCAAGCGTATGCTTTAGATAATTAACATCATCTCGATTTGGAAAGTCAATCCTTGCATGAGCCCCTCTAGATTCTTGTCGGCTTAATGCTCCTATCAAGACGATTTCCGCTATCCGTATTATCGAATCAATTTCCATGACATTAACAAAGTTCGTATTGTATTCGTTGGCTCTGTCGTCGACGTGCTTCCAAGATTCCTGTTTTAGGTCCCTTACTTCCTTTAGTGCCTCCGCCAACGTATTTCCATCCCTAAATACATACGCCTTTGAATCCATCATATCTGCAATACGTTTCCTGATTTCGTAAGGATTCATCTGACCGGTTCCATGGAATATTCCATCATATATCCTCTTCTCCTCTTCAATGACTTGTTGCTCAGGCACGGTTATGTTACGTTCCTTGTTCCTCAGAGCATAAAGTGCAGCATGTTCTCCAGTTATTCTTCCCCATACGAGACATTCTGACGTAGAGTTTGCCCCCAATCGGTTGGCTCCATGAGTGCTATTGCAGGCGGCTTCCCCTGCGCACCATAGGCCGGTCATTTCTGTTTCGCCCTCGATATTCGTGTGTATTCCACCCATCATATAATGGCATACTGGTCTAATTTCAATAGCTTCATCCGTAACATCGACTCCTGAGAACTTGATCCCTATCTCCCTAATTCCTGCTAGTTTTTCTTTTACTCGTTCAGCTCCTAAATGAGATAGATCGAGTTTGAGGCACTCTATCCCAGACTCGTGCTTAAACCCTCTTCCATCCTGCATTTCGCGTATCATCGCTCTGGAAACGACATCTCTTGGAGCAAGTTCTAACTTCTCTGGAGCATATCTTTTCATGAACCTCTCTCCTTTATTGTTTATGAGGATTCCTCCTTCTCCTCTCGCACCTTCGGTAATTAGTATACCGGAAGGGAGAATTCCACTCGGATGAAACTGTACGAATTCCATGTCCTTCAATGCTAGTCCTTTTCTATATGCCATATCTAGACCGTCCGGCGTTGAGGAATGAGCATATGTGGAGAAACCATAAATACGGCCCGCGCCTCCGGTACAAATTACTCCTGACGATGCCTTAATGATCACAAATCTACCAGTTTTCATTTCAATTGCAGTGAAACCTCTAAAACTAGATCCATCAGATAAGATCGAAGTGCAAAACCATTCATTAAGGAAGTAGATATTCTCGAATTTGAGACAGGTATCATATAGAGTTTGCATAAGGTAGAATCCCACTTTATCTTGTGCGTAAGTCGCTCGCGGAAATGAGTATCCTCCAAATTTCCTCTGATCAATCCGTCCGTCTGATCGTCTTGACCACGGCATCCCCCAATGATCCAACTGAAATATTTCGTACGGCACATTTGAGACGAGTCGTTCTGCAACATCCTGATCTGCAAGAAAATCACTACCTCTGATCGTATCATATATGTGAGATTCTCTATTATCTCCTTCATCCTCGAATAACACCGCTGCTGTTCCCCCCTCAGCAGAAACCGAATGGGAGCGCATTACTTGGACTTTAGAAACCACAGCAATGCTTAGGTTCCTATCTATTGATGCAGCCGTGATAGCGGCTCGAAGTCCCGCTAATCCTGAGCCCATCACTATAACATCATAGGAAAGAACCTCAGTCAACTACGAAAGCATCCTCTAGCGAGCATATCGTGATCTGTAAATCTCATAAATACCTTTGTCTAAGCAGCAGGAAATGAATACGAATACGTCTCTTTTGATCTATTAGTTGATCATCAAATCCGCCTAACACAAGGACAGAAGTTTATTTACTTGTAGATTTCGTAGATTAATTCAATGCACATCATTTATACAGGCAAGGTCTTACTCGTACCTAACACTTCAGATCAACAGCTAATTAACCTGGCTAAGAAGAGATTGATAGAAAGCGGCATCAAAGAAGAACACATACTGCTCAATTATAACATCGAAGAGCTAGGGATTGATGACTTGTACGTCAGCTATGAACCACCTCATTTGGTGATACGAACCGTTTATGATAGAAAGAATTCAGGAATGATCAAGATGAAGAACCTCGGAATGATCAGAATCTAGAATCAACTCAGCCGCCAGTCTTTAGCAGATCTTGAACAATGGTCCGAGCTTGATCTATTCTGCCTTCCATTTCAAGACCGCTCACTAGGCTCTTTACTTTTACAGTGTGACTAACACCTTGCTCTTGCTCTATTTTCACCACAATTGTTGCTCCTATAGAAGCGGCATGTTCTAGCTGCTTTCGCATTGGTCTGCCCCGACTATCGTAATCTGCAGGTATCCCCTCACATCTCAGTTCTGATATTATTCTAAAAACTAATCCTTTGTTTTCAGAGACGACAAAAACTAGGGGGGTATTATCCGTCTTAATTAAGCCATGATGTGATAACGCACTGAGTAGCCGCTCAACTCCCCCAGCGACGCCGATTGCTCCTATATCTCTTCGATTAAATGCAGAAGTTAGGGTATCGTATCTACCTCCTCCGGCCAGCGCTCCTATATCAGTTGATGGATCAAGAATTTCAAACACAATTCCTGAATAGTAGTCAAGTCCCCGCACTATGCCTAGATTAATTCTTGTATTAGATACTCCCCTCAGTGACAATGAATCAACCAATTCGCAGATGGTTTTCCATCTAGGCAATTTGCTGATTTCTAAATTTTGATCCTCAATCTCTTTAATCGTTCCGACTACAGTAGATAGTTCCAACAATGGTTTGAGTATCGACGGTTTTATCTTTTGCTCATATTCTTCGTAAACAGCCTGTGGTCCCTTTTTTTGAACCTTATCGATTGCTCTGAATATCTCCAAGGACAGATGTGGATCCGATAAACCAAGTTTTTTCCTTATGTATTGTTCCAGCAATTCTCTATGGTTGATATCAATTGTGACATCTAATTTCAGTTCCTTAAAGAAGTGAGCCACAAGTTGAATGATCTCTGCCTCATGCTCCAAGTTGTACGTATCGTAAATTTCTACATCCCATTGATGAAAATGTCTATATCTTCCTGCCTGAGGTTCATCGTACCTCCATACTCCTCCAAACGCAGCTACTTTAATGGGCAGTTTCAATTCTCTTCTACGAGCTATGTGGCGAGTCAGTCCCACAGTGAGATCGAACCTTAGGGCTATATCTCTCCCCCCTTTATCTTTGAAATTATAGATTTCATTAGAAATTGCGGATCCCCCTTTGGCTTCGAGGGTAGACATCATTTCCAATGTAGAAGGTTGATGCATTTTGAAGTTAAACAAACTAGCTGTTCGAATGAAATGATTCCTGATGTAATTAATGTGTGAATATTCTTTAGCGTCCAAGTCTCTCATTCCACGTGGGATGTCTAATTTCACAACTCAGACAAACCATTGTAAACATTTAGATTTTACTCTTCAGTCGACACATTCTTATTCGATCCCCATAAACAATTACCGATTTGAACTCCATAGGGTACAGATATTTAGAACACAGTACAGATTCAATTATTGAAGCCTATGGTAGCAGCTTGGAGGAACTATTTCAGAATTGCGCCAAAGGATTGGTGAATATCATGTTCGATATTAGTAAGGTTGAACCCCGCAAGGCATTCACGATCATGGCTGAAGGAGACGAACTTGAAACCCTGCTTTACGATTGGTTGGAAAAGGTCTTATTAAAGATCCTTATCGATCAAATCATTCCATCAAGGTACATGCTTGAAATATATACCAAGAACATCGATGAGACTAACGAAAAAAGGTATCATGTCAGCGCTCATGTTGGAGGAGAAACGGTCAACTATGATAAGCACAATTACAAGATCGAGATCAAAGCAGTTACTTATCACAACCTGAAGATATACTTTAAAAACAACCAATACACTGCAACATTTCTAGCCGATCTATAAAGGTTCGGGCATAACCCTACGAGTTCAAAACATAGGAAGAACCTCCAAACTTAGAGTTGATGAAATTCATATTCGGATAAGTCTTAAATATGTATGGTAACTCTTATTGTGTGTATAATTATGAGTGACATAAACAAGCAGGTGCTAATGGAGCTCAATGATAAAAACTTCGAAGAGACAATTTCTGGAAATAAGCCAGTGTTGGTCGATTTCTGGGCCACTTGGTGTGGGCCTTGCCAATTCATGTTACCCATCTTCGACAGGATGGCTAAAAAATACGGTCAAAAAGTTACGTTTGGCAGACTGAATGTAGACGATAATCAAGGAGTAGCTATGAGATATGATGTTTATGCGATACCTACATTCATAATATTCATGAATGGGAAGGCTATTGATAGAGCGGTAGGTGCTGTGGGAGAAAAGGGCTTGGAAGGTCTGCTTCAGAAATACCAATGATCCTTCTGGTCAACAATCCCAACTTATCAGTTGCTAACTGATTCATGCATAAACCTCTGTTCAGCCTGAAGCTATCGTGGAAAATTAAGCAAATCTTAGAATCTAAAGTATCTAATTTTTGAGCGGGTAGCGATGCGTGTAAATGTCAGATATATCATGGAGGTATGGTACTATAGATATTATTCTTCCTTTCATTTACTCGGTTACTGTTGGCACTACTCAACACGCTATTGCTTTTCTCGGCTTAGCCCCACCAATCTGATATTATCAATGATTTTGGTAGTCTTTAAAGTGGAACAGTTGTTTTTTCGCCAGTTCATACTGGGATATTAATGGCGCCGGGATTCAAAAGCTAGGATATTATTAACACTAATAACAAGAGCATTTATCAGCATATTGGTGTGGAGCTTCTAATCCAATAATGCGCCGTTTCCCACAAAGAAAAACGATGTACAACAGTAATTAGGGAGTTCAAAATAAGTAATTAGAATCTAACTAAAAACCATTGACTTTCATAGCGAGTGCTAACGGCTAGTCTCATTTAGCAAGCAGAAAGTGCGCCGCACCCATTTGTCAGCATTTCTTTAAATGGATGGCTTAAAAAAATAAGGTTCTAGTAAAAGATGTCCCCCAGAACTTTACCATGAAGCGATCAGCGCAACCGTCGCGATACTATTTACAAGATACATTACCAATCGGATCACCATGTAGAAATTTGTCGATAGGGATCAGTATCTAAACAATTCATCCAGAATAAATCTAACGTTTCTATCGTTTTGATCAGTGGGTTTCCTTAACGGCAACTGTCTGGCTCTGTTCTCTCAAAAACTGAGTCAAATAATATGAGCCTCCTGTCCCTTTTCCAGTCGTCCCTGAAGCTTTCCAACCTCCAAATGATTGACCGCCTACCATAGCACCTGTTGTAGCACTCAAAGATCTGTTTACATATGCCACCCCCACCTCAATATCCTCAAGGAATTTCTCAATCTCTTCCTTGTTATCACTATATATTCCAGCTGTCAATCCGTATTCAGATTTATTACATTCAAAAATCGCTTCATCAAAACTCTCATATTCTGCTACACATAGAATTGGTACAAATAATTCTTCCTCAAATAAGCGATTGTCATTTGGCAGACCATCAATGATCGTTGGTTCCACGTAATAGCCATACCTAAAATCTCGATTATCCTTGATCTTTCCCCCTATCAATATTTTGCCGTCCTTAGATGCAAGTTTGGAGAATTTCTGATACCTATCGTAAGCATTAGAATTGATAAGCGGTCCCATGAAGGTCTTTCTTTCAACTGGATTCCCAACACGCAGATCTCTTGCCTTTTGAATCAACCTAGCGATAAAATCATCCTTGATGTCTCTATGTACGTATATGCGTGAAGACGCACTGCATTTTTGCCCAGAATACCCAAAGGCTGCGTTTATGACACCTTCCACAGCGATATTCATTTCAGCATTTTCAGTAACTATTACTGGATTCTTTCCACCCATTTCTGCTATTATAGTTCGTGACCCCACTTTGGTGGACTTATCAATAATCTTGTCACCTACAGCCTTTGAACCAGTAAATGCTATTCCAACAACTTTTCTGTTTTCAACAATAGCATTTCCAACTATCTCGCCACTCCCTGTTACGAAGTTCAAAGCCCCATCCGGTAAACCTGCCTGCTTCATAATTTCAGTAAATAGATAACCAATGATTGGAGTATCGCTTGCGGGTTTTAACACCACTGCGTTGCCTGTGATTAGTGCCCCTGTACACATTCCTACTGTGAGGCCAGCTGGGAAGTTAAAGGGCGAAATTACACCCCAGACTCCATACGGCTTCATCACGCTTTTACTTCTTTCGTTTGAACGGACACTCTTTGTTTGAAGTATGTAGCCATCATTTGATTCCATCTCGATAGAATAATATTTGATGAAGTCTATGGCTTCATCAACGTCTGCAACCGCCTCATACCTGTTCTTTCCGTTTTCAAATGATATCCAAGCCGATAATTCAAACTTTTTGTCGGCAATCATGTCTGCTGCAGACCTACATACTCTTACTCTTTTCTGATAATCAGTTCTCTTCCAATTCTGAAACGCTCTCTCAGCTGCTTGAATCGCAATTTTTGCATGTGTCAAATTCCCCTTAGGAAAGTATCCTAGTATTACTCGAGTGTCTATAGGAGAGACATGGACAAAAGAATTGGGTGATCTGACTGACTTGCCATCGATCAACATTGCATATTTTCTACCAAACTGTAACTTGGTCTTTTCAATAGCTTCTTCGTATTTCTCATGGAATACATGTTCTTCATTAGACTTCGAAAATTTGCCGAAAGTGTCCTCGTTTCTAAATTTCATTACATTAATCTTGCACCATGGAGCTTAAAAATTATGGTGTATAAGGGGGGCTCTTAATGGTTATGTTCATGGCGGTTTTACGTAGTTAAAGGCAGCTGAAGCTCGACTCTGATGCACTATCATCGAGACTTAGGTATTACCGGTTGCAGAATCAAACATTAATGAATTGATCCTATCTTTAAGATCTGTCTAATCTTGAATAGTTATAATTAATTGCATTAATTACTTCATCAACGGTCTGAATAAGATATATCTGAACGTGTAATGGACAGATACTTGAGCCTTTGTAACAATCTAGTAACTAATTTGATTCTTCATCTTCAGGACACTTTGTACTTACCCAATATATGTCCGAATTAAGGAGAGGAAATTTAAATCTTTAATACTATGTAATGTATTACAATGAAGTTACAGCGTTGTCACAGCAGCTAGCAAATTTGGTTATGGTGATTGGAATTGAGTGGATAATTATAATCGTAGTAGTAGTCTTGGTCTTCTTTGGAGTAAAGAAAATACCGCAGCTCGCTAGATCATTTGGTAAGGCATCTGTAGAATATCGAAAATCCAGAATTGAGGCAGAGAAAGAACTTGAACATATAAAGGGTAAACCAGATCCATCAACCATAGATAGAGAAAAATTGGAGACAATAGCTGAAACACTTGGAATAGATTACAGTAACAAGAATGACGACGAACTGAGGGACGCAATCGACAAGGAAGTAAACAAAGGAAAGGAATGATTCGGTTACGGTTACAGACTAGATTAAAACCTTATCACACCAACTCTTAAGAAATGTCAACAGAACTAGTGAATTTAATAAATAAAGTCTAATTACCCTAGTATGGTTTGCTTGTATCTTTGTACTTCAATATAGTATGCACTATTCCATGTTCTTGAAGAAATCCGTAATTCGCCTTTGCTCTTCTATGTTTCTATATATTGACCTTCTTCTAATCCACTCATTTTTTTATACTGATAAAATCATACATACACAGAAAATGCGTTTTCGATGTTTTCGGCTAGGATTCGTACCATCTTTAACGCATAAAAAGCTCCCTCTCTGAGTTGCCAAACACCTAAGGGAATAATATATTCGGGACGAATTTCTCTTAGAACTAAGCTTGCGGATTTCCTCATTCTTTTTGAGAGGTGCTTCGCAATGGCTAATCTAGCAGAAAAATACGCACCTCCAATTGAGGGGTAATGATCTAGACCTTGGGGACCCTCAAAATCGGCACCGATTCCTAGATTCCCATTGGGGTCGAGCCACGCTTCCTGCATTTCAAAGCTCCAAATTTTATCAGGAATTAATATAATTGAATAATGATTTCCTGCATGAGAATCAAGAAATCTAATTCAATTCGCTTCCAATTTTTTTTGATCTGGTTAGCCCTAAGCAAGATGCAGGTATGTTACTACCCAATCGAATTATTTGAACATGCGCATAGCTATTCCTGTAGATCAGAATACAAAGGCCAAGAAAAGCATTAAGGACCCGACTGACTTAATCGAGATCTATTAACGAGAGACGTTAAGCGGTTCTTTCCTCCTTCTCTCGAGACGACTATCGTTCCCTATACTTGCCGGGAAGCCGCATCAAAACAGAAGAGTCGTTAGGAAAAAAGACAGCCATAACTTTCATAATCTGTTGTTCTACGAAAGCATCTATGAAAGACACTTCTTTTGACATTTGATCTCAGGCTTTGTAGCCCCATCAACTGATGCAGAATGTTAATGTTATTTTTGAATAAATCGAAGTAAGTCGTATATCATCTGTCGTTTTTACAGCGTTAGAATAGCCTACAATAAGTGAAAGAATCACATTCAGCACAAGCCCTTTTGTCCTGATCGCTCTTTTCATGCTTCACTTTACCTTTAATCAAATGAATTAGTGAATTTAAATTTAAGTTGGACTCTAGGAACGTGACTAGTTCTATTAGCCGTTTTTGTTCAAGAAATCGATTTCAAGTCCTCCATCCATCATCTCAAACACAAGTTCTTCTACTTTAAGGATGTGAAGGTGAGACGAACATTCAGAGTAAAATTAAAAATGCTCGGCGATTTCAATATATTAACTATCTTTCAT
>JBKPHJ010000425.1:0-1027 GCA_046729835.1 Thermoproteota archaeon | reverse complement strand
GTTAATCCATCTACAGGAAATGTATATAGTTTATATTGTAGTATTAACGGTGATACGTAATCCTAGAGAGCTCTAGGTATAATAAACATTTCACATAATAAACATAGCAACCTCCAAAATTTTCATTCTATGATCTTAGTCGGATGACCAGTCTGTACCACTGCATGTTGGAAGCAAGCCTAGCCAACGTTTGTAATCAATATCAAGAAGATTTTTGCTCTAAAGCAGGCTTTCCTATAACTATTAAATACCTTGTTGAGCATGTTGTGTTACTATGCCATGCAGTTGTTCCAAATGTAGTCATCCCAGCCTTATCGAATGTGATACTGCATATTGCAATTGTTGCCGACCGAAGGATCACGATGCAAATGTGATATATACAGCCAACGTTCAGTAGTTGTAAAAAAGCATAAATTTGTTATAGTAACTGTCTAAGTTGTGCAGCGGTGCTATGTTGATCAGCTATCTTATGAGATTATGACGCTGAGCCCAATCAATGATTGAACCATCGTACACTTTTACATTATTGTAACCAGCCTGTTTAAATTGCAAATATTTGTGTGACGCTCTGGATCCAGAATGACAATAGCATATAATCTCCTTGTCTTTGCCAATTCGCTTCTCCTCAAAATCCCTTTCTAGTTCCTCTTTACTCTTCATCATCTTACCATTACGGCCTAACCCTTCTTCCCAGTTATCTAATATTGAACCGGGGATCCTTGCTTGCATATGTTCTCTGGATGTTCTAGCATCGATAACTACAGTGCTAGAATGATTTTGTAGTTGTTTTGCCTTTATTACATCGGCATCGGCTCTAATCATGGAATTTATTTTCGACTTGAAGTGAACATTTTTGATTAATTGTTTTTGGGTTGAAATATGTCTGGTAACTGGCAATCCAGATTTCTGCCATTCATTTAATCCAACATCCAAGATCTTTACATTTGAATGTCCATGATACATCAAAGTCCAAGCTATTCTAGCTGCTGATGGATCCATATATTCACCGTACACCACAACAATCTTA
>JBKPHJ010000424.1:0-2593 GCA_046729835.1 Thermoproteota archaeon | reverse complement strand
CCAATTAATCTAGTCTTGTTCTTATCGACAAAATCGATATACTTCTCATCCCAGAATATTCGCTTTATTAACTGGTCGTATCTTGATAGCTGCTGGATGAGATCTTCCCCGGCCGAGCGAGACTTTGGAAGAATATAGAATTGACGGATTTGATGAGTATATACGGAATCAACCTATTAAGAAAGGTAATACCTAAGAGTTTGGAACAGATTCAACCAGTATCTTTCTGAGTATTCTGAAGATATCTTCTGTCCTGTGATTGAATCTGAATTCTATTTCTTTTAGGTAAAGATCAAAGTATTGTTTAGGTACACCTCGAAAATGATATAGCCATGTTTTGGCATAGCTCCAGAATCCTTCTATCTCATTGATATGATTTGGATATCATCATCTCTAACATATTCTTTCTTTCCATGAAGTATTATCTGATGTTTACCTATCAAATTTATTGCAGCGTATGCGATATGATCATCTATATAATAAAGGGAACCTTTCTTTGTATGTTGTTTTATCAAGGGAATCAAAGTATCATGTTTTCTGTCAGATACAGGAATTGTGATGACCTTGCCATTTCTTTGATATATTCCGAATACTAGGCTTTTATCTTCAGATCCCCATCCACATTTTCCTTTCCTATGGCCACCAAATAATGCTTCATCTATTTCTAATTCTCCGGACAACTAGCTATCTGGTCGTAACGGATTTGATTTTATGCTAAAAGTCGAATGGAATAACTATACTAAAAAGTGGAATAAAATTATTGAAAAATGGCCAAAGCTTAGCACAAGAAGCCAAAGAATATGTCAATACTCCAGATGGATTGCAAATTACCTGAGATGGAAATAAACAGGTTTCTACTATAGTTAAGACTGATTGACATGTGAAGTTAGTATTTTTAGCCTTCTGATCCATTTAATTGGTCTTACTGGCATTAAATTCGTTTTTTAAATGTACTTGAAGCTTGGGAAGGTCCATCAAGCTCCACCTATCTATCTCCAATCAGTGTTAGAAAGTTATTGGAGCTTTTCACAGTTCAGATAACTCTAAACAAATAGATCCTGTAGATACAACAATCGCTTGATTTATTAAACTTTTTTTGTGATAAGATTCTGATCGCTTAACTCCTTTAGTACGGCTGTCCAGTTCTGGCATTAGTCAATAGGAAGGACAGAAATCGTAGCAGCTGCCAAGTGTTCCCTTATCGTTTATTCAGGATTGTTGTAATAGGCACTTCGGCATATCTCTGAGTGATGGGGGAATTTCAAGGATCTTGGGATCTGTAATAATACGCGCAGGTGGTAACCCATATTGTTGTCTAAATCTCTTTTGTTGCAGCTCCATGATTTTGGATGCATAACCTGGCAGATGACCAAATGATATGTAGTTCCGCTATAGCGGCCGCCGCGACGGCAGGAATAGCTGCCGCGCCTGTAGCTGCCATTGAGGCTTATAGGGCACATTCATTCGAGAAAAAGTTCTGGAAATTTATTAGTAAGTCGATACGAATATTCGGTGAATATTGGCCGAGAAGCGGCTTGAGAGATTTTCCCATCATTGGATGAACCGGTTTTCCCTTGTATGTATCAGGATGGGTAACATTTGCAAGGTCTAGGATCGTTGGAGTTATGTCTGTCACATATGTAAAGCTCCTCGCAAGATTGGAACTTGAATTGCCACTAGCAGCTGCTGGAGATGGTTGCGGTGCCTTTGTTAATGTTGGGGCTCTTGTACCACCTTCATAAAAGCTTGTCTTGGAAACCTGACAATGTAGAAACTGTCACGTATGAACCCCATGCGCAGATGTATAAAAAGTCTAACCATTTGACTGGTAGCAATAGAACCAGTACATCCACAGTGGCGTTGCGTTGGAAATAACACTCTCATTAGGCATCTAGAATATTACAGATCGTTCTACTGGATAATGAGCAATCCCATCTATATGTCGGTCATCAAAAATGTTAACTCTGGATAAATGCATCAAAAATGACTCGATACCTCAGGGGTTCAATACATCTCGTATCTGAAAAATAAATGAACCAGCCTCCCACGAATTATGGAGTTACTGTTAACCAGTAAAGAGTGGAATAAGAATAAGGTAGGCAACTATTATTGATCCAAGTATGATCAGGCTTATTGCCAGGAGATAAATTTCATTATGTTTCGGAGAATAAGATCCTTGCTCTATGGATTTGTAGGTGTATAGATAATTCCTAAGGGAAAAAACTATAAAGATCACTCCAAGAGCTACCATGCTAATACCTATTATCGATGAAAAATGTGCCGAACTTTCATAAATTATGGCACGTTTGTTGAAGGCAACAGAAAGGTTTGTTCCAATAAATAAAGTTGTCAGAAACAATCCAAACCTAGCAACAACAAATCCCAAGCCTATAAGAGCGATACATGTTCTTAACCAAGCAAGAAATGTTCTTTGATTAGCCAGGTGTTGTTGTGAACGAGAGTTATTCTTGTCATCAGTATCCATCTAATTATCATTTGAGGCCGTCTATAATTAACTGTTATTCACTATTATTTTTTTGAACATCGTTGTTATTTCTGCCAGGATGTTTTTCGCATATTCTTAGTGCTAGAT
>JBKPHJ010000423.1:0-10241 GCA_046729835.1 Thermoproteota archaeon | reverse complement strand
AGAGACAGAGCTTCTGCGAAGGACGGCAAGAACGTATGTGTAGGCGAATTTCAAATGCCAATACACAGGATCAAAAATGTATCAAAAAAAGGATGATGTTTAATGCACTTTCAACAGTCATTGACTAAGTCCTGAATCTGTTCTCCTGTATCTTGTATAACTGAGCTGAAATGAAACACACCGTCCGTTTTCGGTTCATAATTCTAATCTTACATTCACAACAGAATATATCTCAGTTAGGAGGCTCATCTATACAAAACACGTTATACCGTTCTGATAGAAAAATATGAGAACCATAACTACGAGCGCAGATCTGTTTCTACAAGAAGCCATCTAACTACAAATGGTCATCCTATTGTGTTGTATTCCAAACTAGTGCTAAAAAATTAGGGGATTAGTACGGAATCAAGTACCGTTACACCCAAACCTGTGGCTTGGCAACTCGTCCTTGGCTCAACTATGAATGATGCAGCAGCATTTGGAAGAAGGCCACTCGTAAAGGTATTGGCCATACGGAGCTTTATAACATTATTTTTCAAATTGATGCCACCTTGTGAGGTTCCTAATTCTTCTATGCAGAAACGACCTGGGCCATCACCAGCGGAGAGACTCACGGGGTGTGTATGCCAAGCGTCAGGATTTTGAGCAGAATCTCTGAAACCGGGATGTATTGCAGCCACTACTCCTTCGCCAGTCTGTAAGTTAACCAAGGCGAATCCAAAAACTAGAACTGATTTTATAAATGGGTCAGGAAATCGGGGTATCGTATCTGCGGCTTGTATGGATGCAAATAACACACCTCCTCGGTTTTGTGATGCTGAAGCTTGTACTACGTCGGTATAAGCTGGCGGTGTTAGAGGTTGCGCTGATACTGCCGAAAGATTAGTTGAAAGGCACAACGTAACAGCAGCTAGCGCCGCCAATACTACACGAGATGTAATAATACTGCCTTTCATTGTATTTGTTAAATGAGTTGAAGCTATATACGGGAGCCGCTGAATAGAGTAGACAGAATCTAGTATACTTTCCTTGAGGATCATAAATATGCCGAGCGTGTAATTATCAAATATATCCTACTTTATTCTAGAAAAACATTTGTCTAATTGATAACAAACATGATCAGAGCTGTTAAGTAAATGTCATATGCTTGTGAATGACCTTTCTGATTTTTTGAGTTGAATACCACCTTAAGATCACATGTGACATATGGGCTACTTCTGCTATTTGGCGTCGTGTTTTACCTTATTCATAAAGTTGGCTCACAAGAGCCTTTTTCTGATGCTGATTTAGTGATACGAAATCTGACATAGATTTTTGAGTGCATTACTAGAATATCTTCAGAAATTTCTTTATCTGTTTCTAAAGAATCTTGACCTTGGATGATTTTTGTTACTGTCTTCTGAATTTCTTTTTCCATTTCTACGTGCCCTATTAGGTGCAGCATCTTCGATTCAACGGCATGTTTGTATATAGATTTGCGCAAGTTATTATTCACTGATACAAGTTTCGCTGAATTGTAAATTCCCAATAGTACCAAGTATGCTGCTATATTCAGTACGGTTATCGTTGGGATTCCAAAAGGAGGAAACGGAGTAGTTTGTTGTGTAACTCCCTGATTTGCTGCAGATACCAAGAATATACCCAATCCAGAGATAATCATACATGCTCTAATCTTTTTTTCGTACTTTACTGTTCTTGCCGTATTCCACAACGCAATTCCAAATATCGAGCCGCCAATAGATTTGCTTAAAGAAAGTATTTGAATGTCATAAGAAAACACCTAGACGATATAGAATCAGAAGCAATTGAGATCGGGAATGCAATTGATGAATTCGGCATAGATGCAGGACTTGTTTATAAGGATATAAGAAGAGATGAATGTATTATAAAACCTGGGTTGAGGTAAAAAGCAGTGTAAGTTAAAAACTTCGAAGCTTCTAATTAAAAGAAAGAGGGATAACTTAGCTGTGTCTGAGCCTAGGGATTTTCAAAGAGATTTTCTTGCACCTCAGACCAAAGAAGGAATAGAACTTCTAATTAAGAAAATGATAGAGCTGAAAATATTGGATGAAAACATCAATTTCAGAAAAGAGTTCATTTACTATTTGAAAGATCATATGAAAGACGTGTCGCCTAAGTATGATGGACTGATAACACTAATAGAAGCATATATCCACCCTAAATGGGTCAATACAGATCAGTTGATGAGTATGGGTACAATATTCTATGCAATGAGCAAGAACAGTAAGCCTACAGGCAGCGATGCAATAGATAACGTCGAACGACTGATGAGAGATAATATTACACGTATGAGGTCTAGCAATAAGAAATGACTCAAATGAAAATACTATTTGTCATACTAGTCTCATCATATTTTGCATCGCTAGCGTTCTTTGGTATCATGACATTTATTCACAAGCAACGTTAATTAGGCCGAAACGGAACGAGTCTAGGAAGTGTCCAACTATCCGAAAATAAATGAAGACGAAGATGACGTTAGTATACCCAAAGATGAAAGACAACACAGAGAAAGACTAAGACTTACGATAACTATTGAGAAACGACGTAATGTCATTTCTATCCATCTTATCGAGATCTTTGTGCATGTGGTAGTTTTCCAAGTATACAATTCCATCTATGTACGCTATTATTGTATTAATAGCAATGTTTCTTTCTTTTCTGTTAGAAATAATGAATTGAGCTAGAACGTCGGCATTATTGACTGACATTTTCTCAGCCATCATGGTGAAATAGTGATCATTTAAACCCAATGTAGCTTCCATTATTCGTTGTCTGATCTCTGTTTTATGATAACCGTTATTTTTTACAATTAAACTCGTGATCACGATTTAGTTTTGCTGTCAATAGAGCTATATTCTACTTGTTGAGTATATGAGCATCATTATAGTGTTGACTATTGATTATCATTCTTCTAATATTTATTATAGCAATCGTTAAATTATTCGGTATTTTCGGTTAAATGAATTAACACAAGTGAAGCGGTCTGTAATATTTGCTTTCAAATGTTAGGCCAATTAAGCGAATCTCTTATATTCTTCTAATGCTTATAGTATGTACGAATTATTAATTAACTCTGATAGAATAAGTGGATAGATAATGTCCCATTATGACATAAGAAAATTGATTTAGGTTGAGCAGACGTAAAGAGTTTGACACCATTTTGTCAATAATTTTCAGTTTAATACTTGGTATAAAAACAGATGATCTGGATGATGAATCATGAATCATAAACCAGATGATGAATCATGAATCATAAAAGTAACGACATTTATCCGTCTCAGAGAGGTAGAGAGATATCTATAATTTTTTTTATTGATTGTAGCAAAGTCAGGTGCGAATTTATCCAACTATTATTCATACACTCATAGCTGTAGGCTATTGATAGAACCATTTCTTCCTTAAATGGAGGCCCAATTATTTGTGCTCCTATTGGCATCTTGTCTTTCGTTAATCCTATTGGAATATTTATTGTAGGCAAACCAGTGCTATTAAATACAATTGTGTTTCGAAGTAAAGCTTGACGTGTTTCTAGTACGACGTTCTTGCCTACGCTAACTGTTTCTTCATCGAATCTAGGAGCAGGAATAATGGTTGTTGGAACAACGAATGCATTAAGCTTTCGATCTGAAAAAACTGCCAAGAATTCATTTCTTATCTCTTTTACAGTTCTTATAGAATTGATATAATCTACTGCAGAAATTCTGGTTCCCCGTACTAGCATCTGTCTTACTTCATGACTATGATCATCAGCTCTTGTGTCTAGCCACTTCAGATGTATTTGTGCAGCTTCTGCAAGCCTAATGTCTTGCCAAGACTTGCAATATCGTTCAGTATTATGTAAATCCAAATCATATACTACCATATTCCCTGTTGAACTTAAAATTTCAATAAAATCATAAAATAGGCTTGCTACTTCTGGATGCAGATAATCACAGAAAAACTCTTTTGGTACGCCAATGCGCATTCCTCTAAGATTCGTCTTCATGCTGGTCGTGTCATTGATTTGGGCGGGGTTCAAGTATCACAACATATCAAACATATCAGACGGAAAAGAGACGGAAAAGAAACGAAAACGGGTTGCTGGAAACTGCCTTGTCACTTACAGATCATATCGATGTCGTTTCTTGTACATGAAAATACTGCAGGACTATTTATCAAAATACTTGTCTTAGTAATTGTTAGCTCACCATCGCTTTGGGCAGTCATTATTTCTTGGACAGATTTCAATTCGCTTGCAGTTACATTCGCATTCCACTCCACAAAGTTTAACTGAACTATCGGACTATATTCTTGGTCACCAGGCAAAGCAGTTGCAATTGGAATCTGAAATCCAAATGCTCCTTTTCCTTCGATTCCGTTAATGAATTCGTATCCTTGCTGACGAGCCGATTCTGGAACCATCGCTAGGTTTGGTGCATAATTTACTTCATATCCTATGTCTACATCCATTCTGCTTGTTCGAGTATCAAATTTAATAGAACAGAACAACTCGCTGAGCGTACATCACGTAGCACTGGCCAAATATGATTAAGGCATTCACTAAAAGAAAGAACAAGGAAAAGAGAAGTGTAGTAAAACAAATAAAGCATTTATGAGGTGAAATATATTATATAATGCGTAGGCTGCCAGAATATAGATTCACAAATACAAGGTGATGGGAATGCCGTAGCTTTGGCAGCTCAGCAGACATTTCCAGAACCGCCCCCACGAACATGCGTAGAGTGTTTTACTGCGTTCCTTACTGCTGAACAGATAGCGGAATTAGTAAGGCTGCCTCCCTTCTCTGGTCCTGGAAGCCTTGAAGCAGAGTGTGCAAGATTAGAGGGTCTTTCTCCAGAATTACAAATGGCAGAGTTAGCAGTTGCGATGACGGCGCCACATCTCGGAATTGATGGACCTACCATCGAAAAAATAATAGATTGCTTGGAAAGAGTCTTGGGTTTGCAGATGTAGACATAGCCTCAAAACATGTACTTTCTTAATGACGGTATTCGAACCAGAATGCAGCCTTTGAATGGATCAATATCAGTTGTCAACTAAGTTGAGTGACAACGACATTCACAACTATTGTCAATGCCCGAACATTGGCTATGCCTGTCTGCCAAACATGCCAATGATAACACTCTTGTCGTTGCCATTATCTACTACTACAGCAGGATAATCAAATGGTGTTAAAAAGTGATGGCGGTATTCGCTACCACGGAGGGCCAGAATCCAGCCTACCTTTGGGCCGAGATCGGGTCAAGGTTGGGTAACTCTTTATCCAAAATCGTTAATTTAGATGATTTGCAGCTGTCAGTTAGAGCGTAAAGTGTTTCTATCAATCTAACTGCATGATAATATAATTTTTTATCATGACAAGACTGTTATAAATGATTTCAGAAATTGTGTTGTTATTCTTAAGGAGGCTTAAGATTAATCGTTCTATTGCCTAACATCAAGCTTATGTAAAATTATCGAGTCTTTTAATTAAACATGACCGACCGGTCAGTTATGTTTATTAACGACCGTTTTGTATTATCGATTATGCAAGTGTTGCGAAGGGCGAGTGGGATTTTATACAGGATTTCGCCCGTAAAGCATGAAATGAATATAATCATGGCTATCTTGGTTACAGCTACCTGCGGCTCATTTCTACAGATAGCAGGCACAAGTTGGGATGTTACTTCTCATATCATGCAAGAGCTACCTTTTCGGAATTGCGGTTGATTCCGGCAACCCTGAGGTCATAATAGTATCTGCCTCTAATGGTCCCAGTAGATCTTATGTGGCGGAAGACGCGGAGACATTTGTATATAGAAAAGATGCCGATGGCAATAGATGGAAGACTCTTACAGACGGGCTTCCCAAAGCAAGAGGATCTACAATTATGAGCTTCGCATCGAATGTAAAGACCTCAGGACAATTCTATGCTGTTAATAATCATGGTTTATTTCTCTCAACTGATTCAGGTAGTTCATGGAAGAAACTTGATACTTTATGGCCGAGGGAATATCTTCAACAAACCCCATGGGCCATCGCAATTAATGAGAAATAGTTACTCTGTCCAGGGTGTCTATGTAGTCTATTTGCCTTCCTTGAACTAAAGAATATCAGCGCCAAAACTGTGCGATCGAAAGTTGCATTGTCTCCTTAGTTATGAACCTTATCTAGTTTTCTTTCTTTTCAATGTCAAGGTTTACGAGATAAATACGGTTCATACAACATCATTTAATATTGCATGAGTCAATAAATCTACCAAAAACATTCCAAATAACCGATATTATTTTTTACTGAATTGAATCTATTGTTTCTGATTATAAGTACACATACAAGTGACGAGTACATTTAAAAGGACAGAATCAGTAAGCTAATACATCGAACCAGTTTAGTGAGAAGTTTCTATTCAGATATCACCTTAGTGACACCGGATATTTTGCTTATCAAATAGAAATGGATTATACACTCTTGGATCTCTCTCGTTGTATTAGATATTAAAATATCCTGGCTAGAGATCTAGAAATATCTATTCATATCGAATTATTAGCTGCCGCCAGCTGAACATGTCATTGGTTATTGAGCTAGCGATAATAGTTTACAATGTAGCTTAGATCATTGATAAAACTATAGCGACATTCTAAATGTATCAAATATATCGTCATAGCTTGTAGCTTCCTTAACTAGCAAGCCTTCTCCATTCATTACTTAAGTATCAAGAAGCCTTCTTCGTTATTGCAGGAGCTGCATAAATAAATTAAATTAGCTTTTAGGATGGTTTGCTTATCAGTTTCACGGGATAGTTTAAATTCTTAAGACTATTTTGACAAGCCTATATTATATCAATGCCTGTTATAGAGATCTTTATTTGATTAAAAAGCCAGAGTTCAGTTTCCTCTTCTTTTTTTAAGTGTATCTTCTTTTGATATTAGTACATTTAAAGTCTTGTACCACATCGAGGACAATAGTTTCCCGATGAAGTCAATCCGCACGCTGGACATATGTGTGAACGTTGTTTACTACTGAAAAATAATGTGAAAGGAATAAAAAATATGATTGGTAAAAAGAAAAAGTAAATTCCCAATTGAAAGAGGATATAGGAAATCGTCAGGGAAATTGCCGCTATAGTTGCAGTTAACGGCCACCCAGACCATTTCATAATAATATAAAACACTCTATATGATCACTAAGGATCATGCATTCTCATGAGTATTCGAGGTTAATAAGCATAATAAAGGCTTAAAACCTAGCTTTCTTTATCCAGATATGTTTGTCCTGTTGAAAGGTGAAAGGTGTCAAACAGCACCTTGAGCTTATGGAAAAGCTTAGAAGTTTGATACGCACAGCTGGATAATTAGATGACACCTCGTAAGGAGAAAAACTTACCTAAGAAAGAACTTTCCCAATATTTTGTTGTATAGAATTATAGGTGATGCGATAAATAGATAAGTTGACATGGCTGACAAGATTAAATGTTCACATATACTTGTCAAGAAGCAGAGTGAGGCTCTAGCAATACTTGAAAGATTAAGGAAAGGAGAAAGCTTTGCTAATCTAGCTAAAGAATTATCTATCGATAAGGGAAGTGGAAAACGTGGTGGTGATCTAGGCCTTTTTGGGAGAGGTCAAATGGTAAAACCATTTGAAGAAGCCGCATTTAGGTTAAGGAAAGGAGAGCTCACACAAGAGCCAGCCAAAACACAATACGGTTATCACATCATTAAGAGAGCTGGCAATTGATATGGGATAGATAAAAGAATATTATTGTCTTATCACGAAAGGAGCATGTAAATATTTGGCTATACTAAAGTATTTATTGATTCAAGATAGAAGAGGATGACTATGTTTAATGACATGCTTCTGAAAAGTGTGATACCAACATCATAAGTAAGATGTCTCTTGACAAGTAACGTTTGGACAACATTATGTAATCCCACATCAGTAATCATCATGCAACTTAAGCTAAGTAACAGCCATTGGACTGCCATATCAAAGATCGATTTCATGGAAGCATTGTTTATTCGATACCTAGAAAATAGTGTTGTTTGTTACATGCTCTGTTGTTGCGGGTGATGATTGTTTGTGACTAAGATTTCCCTCAGATCCTTGAATTTCATCACTATTGCTAGCTTCCTCTTCTACAGTAACTCTTTCACTAGAATTAGCTTTTTCTGTTATTGTAGGTGCTAAAGTATACGGAGCCGCAAATCAATCTTTATTGTTTGCAATTGGTATATAGCAGCTTTGTTAATCTCAGAGCTCTATTACCATTGTATGTAACATAATAACAATTAGTTTTCTTTGTCTGCTTGTGGAGATATTTTTCGTGGTAAATTCTTTTAGACAAAGTTAACATATTGGAGCACTAGATCATATCTAGCATTACACAACTCAATCCTGATCGTGGGCTTTAATCTTCCATCTGTTCTACTCTACTGCAGTTTTCAAAGAAGTTTGTCAAACCTTGGGTTAATAGCTACTGAACCATCATTATACTCTAATACCTTCTTAGCATGTGTCAACATTAGTTTATGTTCCTTAGCAAAATGAACTGTGTTGGTTGCTGCTCTCGTTGCTGTGATGGAAACACTTGAAAAATCCGATGGGTTGAACTTCAACGATAATGATTCCTGTCCTTACAGTCGGATTGTGTCCTCTTAATATACAATCACTTATCATTTTCTATGCATGACTGGATCTTTTTATCTAGTTCGAGTATACTCTCATCCAATAGGACTAATTTGTTTAACAATTCATTATGGTGTTGCGCAAAATTCTCCAGCTTCATCAAAACTTGTGTGTTCTTCTGTTCTAGGTCGCTTACGCGTTGCAGGATATAATCTTGTTGGATTGAAGTCTTCTTCTGTCGGTCATAAATCCACCAACTTATAGCCACACCGATAACAGCACCTATGATTATGCCCAAGTAAGTACTTGAGGCATTCGTCATATCAATGCAGTCCTTAGTGAGCTCTGGTACGCATCCCCATACTACAAAAATTGGCAACACTAACATGATATAGTTTAATCATCCTCTTTTTTATAGTCTATTATTCTTTCTACATATCGATTTCTATATCGCATTCTCTCTCAGAGGAAACGTTTCTCCATTATAATAGATCATTTGTTCTTTTATTGCTTTGGGATAGGTCAAGCTATCAATCACTCAGTCTTGCTCTAGATGGATAAATATGATAGCGTCCTTTACTTCTGTTGTAATAATAAATCATACTACTTTAACCACGTAACATTTATTTGCTAAAGCTTGTGACTGAAATTTTTGGCCGTCTGGCTGTGAAGTTGAACCTGTCTAAAACCACTTTCCGAACTATGGATATATCTGTGGATGAGTTTATAATATTAATTCTTAGTCTATAATAGACTAGCATTTAATTGTAATTTATTAAGACATACAAGAATTATCAACAATTATGTTACAACGAATTTTTGGCTTATCTTCACAATTGTAAATAAACCACTATATTGTATTTATTCTATGATAATGCCGAAAAAATCTTAGGAAGAGATACGTCGTACCGGTAGCTTATATTCATATGACCATCATCAAATTCTTCATAAATATGCTTGATATTCATCTTTTTGAGCTTATCGTGAAGTGTCCTCGCACCCCATTGAAGGTTGAATTCATCTTTGGTACCGCAATCAATGAAAATTAACTTGAGTTTTTTCAAGTTTTCGAGGTACTTTTCAATCATCCTGACTGGATCCCAAGAAAGCCATCGACTCCACACTTCTTGTTTAATCTCTCCAGTCATGAGGTCAAATGGTAAATCTACTCCCATCTCCTTTGATAGAAGATTCGGTGAATAATGTGCAGCCATTGCAAACGTATTTAGAGGCGGTCCATCATTTTTTTGGTGGCGATTTGGTTTTTCCAGAAATTTTTCAGCCACTTCTTTGGGCCTTCACTCTCTCTAAAAGCATCAAGAGCTTTTGGAAAATCTGGAATGTAACAATATTCAAAACCTGCGTCTCCCGAGTGATCTACAATTCCCTGAAAATATCTGGATGACGCATACCTAGAACAATGGAACCATAACCTCCAGAGGATTTTCCCCATACAGCACGTGCGGAAGTATTGTAGTTCTTGTCTATAAACGGTACAATCTCATCAGTAATGTAGTCCTCATATCTACCTGTCGCTGAAGAGTTGATATATTGATTTCCACCGAATCTTGTGAAGCAATCAAGCAAGACTAGAATCATTGGACCACATTTCTTTT
>JBKPHJ010000422.1:0-37409 GCA_046729835.1 Thermoproteota archaeon | reverse complement strand
CATTACAATTCTTTAATTTTTGTATATCGTTATGTGTCCATAATGTAGAGAACTTAGGATCATATATGACTTGTTTATCACCTCAATCGGTGATTCCGTTAACAGCTTTAGCATTTTTAGTCTTCCTTAGCATGCATTTGAATCATTATATAAGAAAGTGAAAAAGCATGAGTATTTTCTTCAATGCTCACTTCTCTGGTCAAAGCGAGCGTAGTCGGAATCTGAGATGTTATGAATAGTCAAGTCAATGCCCTTACGTGATAACTGTTGTTCATTCATTGAATCGTCTATTTCTATATATATGAATGGAGCATGTACTCTCAGATATTTTTATAATAAAATTCTAAGTGCTCATGACAAATCCAACTGTTTCATGATTTGCAAATTTCTAAACCCTAGTCATAGTGGTACACTGACTCATCATAATAATTAATTTTGCAATTTGTTATATGATTTGAATTTTCAGTACGGTTAGACTGAGAAGGTCAAATCATTACTTGAAGCAAATGGACCTTGCGTTTATATTGTTTAGGTTTGATGTAATCATGAATATGGAAATAATATATACTATATATGCAACCTGCTCTATATCTTTCATCATATTCTCTGATAATCAAACACTGTGATCTGATATGAAATGAAAATATCTGATGATGCAGAGCAAAGAAAGAGAACAGTATTAGTCACATCAGGCATACTAATTTTCGTTACTGTTTTCGTCTTGCTTTACATCAGCTTTCTTCTTCCACCCCCTCTTCCCCCTCCTGTTCCTCAAGAGAAAGGCTTGATGGATAGATTTGGGACACTTCAGATCTATCCCACAGTGCATGGAGGAAGAGAGTGGTTCATCAATATGCAAGACCCATTTGGAGACAAATTTGTTTCTATCAATTCAGATACTTCTGTAAATCATCAGTCAGATGGGTCATGGAGAGTAAATGGTTCAAAAGTGAGGATTCGTATAGAGACACCTCCAGGACAAGAAGAATGGAAGAATGTAGAAATGACAGGGTACGTTAGAATAATATCGCCTATCTCAACTACGGGTAGTAATGAATATTCTAGTCAAAGTGATGGGGATGAAGACGGAGATTCTTTAGATCCTCATCTAACATGGCGTGCAAGAGGAGGACGACATAACGATATCGTTCCATGTGAGGGAACGGCTTTAAATGGCGGTTTGTATATCGATGGCAAAGTAGCCTGGAAAAAAGAAATATGGCACACTGGAGGATATACAGATGCGCGGGGGGTTTCAGAAATATCTAGCTCTATTATGAATAAATGGATTGGCTGGAAGACCATAATATATAATATTGAAAATAATTCTGCGGTGAAGATGGAATCATATTTAGACATCGATGCTAAAAATAATTGGATAAAGGTATCGGAGGTTGAGGATAAAGGAGGATGGTACGCTGATACTTCTGACGAAATATTTCGTAGTGCAAATTGTGGTAGAGAAAAAGACTATATAGTTACAAATTCTGGACCTATTGCAACGTTTAGATCAGATAATCTCATTTTCGATTTCAAGAATCTCAGCATAAGAGAAATCTAGTCGGCAACAAACCGATAGCCCTTTTTGTTGCTTACCTGTTTGGTATTATGTAGTATTCTGAAACCGAAGTCATAGAATAACTACTTTTGATAGCCAAAGTTCTGTCGCTTTTGTTTTTCTTTAGGTGCTGTTAAATATGCCAGGTCAAGAGTAATGGTTTGCAGTTATGATTTTTGATTGAATGTTAGTCAATAGTCATGTTTGAAAATTAGCGGCTTAAGAAGGGACATTCTAGGCATGTGGTACGCACCTGACATCCACACAGTAACTAGTTGATAAATAAAATTAAACAAGATCAGCCGTTAGAACAAAAGATGTTATTACAATCTTAATTGTTATATGATTGGTACCACGCATATAAATTGAGCCTGAATATTGATCGGATATCCAAACGAATCTTGTGACAGTATCTGAAGCATGACCAAAGCATGACTCACATTATATCTACCAGCTTAATACTTCTACAAGGAGTTTCATTTTATATATTATCATTACTTTATCTCATCTTAATGCTTAAATCAGAAATTGAGCGCACAAGAATTCCTGTTTAGAAAATTTATCCCGTATTTGTTAATAGATGGTCGCCTAGAGGTATGACAGGTGAAGAACTGAGCAATGATGACTTGATGACCCTCTTTGAAGCTGCTAGATGAGCACCATCATCATATAACAATCAGCCCTGGAGGTCTATCTACGCAAGGAGAAATACAGAGTGGAATCGACTTTTTGATTTATTGTTTGAAGACACTAAAATATGGGCAAAAGATTCTGCAGGTTTGGTAGTCATTATTTCCCGCAAGAACTTCGAGTTTATTGAGAGGCCTTCTATTGCACATCAGCTAGACGCAGGTGCTGCATGGGAAAATCTGGCTCTAGAAGCATGTTTCCGAGGAATTGTTACGCATGGAATGGAAGGATTTGACTATCAACGCGCAAGACACGAGTTAGGGATTCCTGGAAACTATGACGTTATGGCTATGATCGCGATCGGAAAGAGGGGACCAAGGGGAAAACTCCACCCAAACTTCAGAAAATGGAGTCGCCTAATAATAGAAAACCCTGATAGAGATAGTGATGGAAGGTCAATTCCGATCCTGATCTAAATAGCTAATATGTTCGTAAAACAATCGCCAAAATAAAAAGAGAGTACTGTAGCGACCACCTAACTATATTGCAAATAATTGCTAACGCTCGTTACTAGTGTAGCGTACCTTTCTACGAATTCTTTCGAAATAAATAAAAATTTGGATAGTGAAATTGTGAATTTTCGTGCTTATCGTGTTCAGCCTTTTTAAGAGGACTTGATTAGCTTACGAAAATGCTTTAAATTCTTAGAAACTTCTTCATTCCATTTTTCTTAGGTATATCCATGTACTTCCATTCCATGTTTCTTAGCATTGGCAAGAAGTTCTTCTTCAGTTTGACCATAGATTGTATGAGTACATACAGGGTCGCCTGCGTCCTTACAATTAAGACTTGACGTCATTTTATATAAGTAATACTTAGTTCTTGGCTATTTTTATTTCTTTACTGTGGAAGTCTATATTTAGTCGATTGACTTAGATTTCCTCTAGAACTTCCACTTACTCCGAATTTCGTGAGAGATACCTGAACAGCGTCAATTAGATCACAATAATTCAACCTTGTCCAGGTCATTTTCTATCAGTAATCCCTTCTTTGCTTTTGACACTCACTCTTCAGACTTTCTTGATTTTACATTCTCCTTTGTCATTCTTGATGTGGTTTCGCCAATGGTTATAGCATCCTAATATCCTGTGCTCTGAACAACCGCAGATTGGACATCGTTTTATTTTTTTATTTTCTGGCATGTATAATCAAACTACAGATTTGCATTATAAGGACAAGATGCCTTTTAAGTATTTCTTCTCACAAAAGCTTGTCTTATAAAATCTTGAATTCAGGTAATTGATATATTTAATTCCAACCTAAATAGGGATAGGTAGAAAGAAGAATCCTACCGCAATATTTATGGCACAGTGGACTTGGGTTGCAATTCTGGGCATGTTCATACTAGGACTTGTTGCATCGCTTCTTGCATCAAGAAGACAGTTTGGTGTAGTCGTACTGACCCTCTGTATGCCAATCGCAGGTGTCGGGCTCAGTTATGGCGGACTCGTTTGTATTAAGACACTTCTTACTTGAGATGCCTTATGGCTTCATTGATACGAGTATCATCTAAATCTCAAATTCTTTCAAAGAATTATACGAAATATTAAGAAAAACTTTTTTATCACCATAACGATCTACTTTTGACTTGGGGATTAAATATTCGTGTTCTCGCTTGTTTTCTCCATCTATTATAACTAGTTTGTCTTTGTACTCTGTGAATACCCTTCCGATTTCTCTGTTTTGAATGGTATCGTTACTATCATTATCTTTATTATTATTTTTATTATAGTTTATAATGACTGAAGCTCGATGAATTGCGTAGTAGTTTCCCAATGAATTATTGATATTGTGAGCTTCGTTATTTCTCATTGTAAGACATGATCAAGAAATCATATATAATCGTTATATAACACAAAATAGACTTACAGGTGTAGTTTGATTTTTCTTTCTGTCCAAATTGCTGTGGTTTACTTCAGCTCATAGTTTAACACTACCTTGAAGCATTTAATATTAGATATAAATAGAATGGTACACCAAAGCCGATGATCTAGCGTACATTGGATAGATCTTGTTGAATGCACGACAGATACATGATACATGATACAGATATTATTAATTCAATTAGCAAAAGTATGATACAAATGGCTTAGCAAAATGTATGAGAAGGATAAAAAAAGAATGGTTGAGTTTAAGGATTGGAAAGCAGAAGATATTCATTCTATTAATGCACCTGCACTTATCATAATTGGCGATGAAGATGTTGTTCGTCCTGAACATGCAGTTGAAATGTTTAGACTGTTACCGCATGCACGACTTTCAATACTTCCTGGAATACACGGGGCATATATCGGTGAAGTAACCACAGGAATGGAACATAGCAAAATCCCTGATTTGGCTGTGTCAATAATTGAAGAATTTCTAAACGAACCTATGCCGAAAAAGAATTGACGCATACAAATAAGATTAAGCAAATATTGACCGATATAGCTTCGTAGGAACATTAACACGAACGCATAACATCGGTTTTGCATTATGTGGGCTGATTTTTCTTTAACCTTGAGCTAAGCACAGAACCACAGCAAGCACACCTTCTACTTTCAGTTAACAGAAAAATTCTACAAAGCCAGCAGTAACATCTACCATCAGTGTATGTGTGTGGATTTGACTGCTAGAATCATTTGGGATGCATAATTACATTGATAACTGAACTTCATATAGATCGTTGATTTCTTTTTGTAGTGTAACTATTTGTGTATTTATATGTGCAACGTGCTCATCCAGATCTCCCTTTATCTGAGTAATAATAATCATCATCATCTGATCTGCCGCTTCTGCCATCAAACTACTTAAAATAAGTTTGTTCACTGAGTCATTCAAAGAAGCCCCGATGTAATCATACATCTGAAGGTTCCTTGCCAGAACATTCAACACACATTCTGGATCTAGAATGTTTTTGTACATTTATTTGCTAAGCTAAAATAAAGAATCATTATTACATTTAATGTTACATGCTACACTCGTACATCATATAGATGACTTAAATTTCGATGTCGTCAGGTAAACTTTTTCAATATTTCTTTTTGGCTTCATCTGTTGTCTGTATTTCATTGTTATGTTCATTGAGTGCTTCTGAATAGATCACCTATATATATACTAGATTTGCCAGAGCTCTTGTGACAAGAGGGGTATGATAAGCAAGGGTATATTTGGAATTCATCACGTCACGGCGATAACAAGCGATCCGAAGAGAAACATAGATTTCTATACTAGTAATCTGGGGCTTAGGTTTGTAAAATTGACAGTAAATCAGGACGATCCAACTTCATACCATCTTTATTTTGGTGATGAATTAGGACGTCCGGGTACTATTCTTACTTTCTTCCATTGGCCAAATATCCATAAAGGACGTAGGGGAACCAGTCAGGTAATTGCCACATCTTTTCTAATTCCAGAGAATTCCATAGACTTTTGGGTAGACAGATTCAATAGCAAACACATAGACGTTCGTGGGCCATCTGAACGTTTTAATGATGAAAAAGTGATAACGCTATATGACCCTGATGGATTAGAATTAGAACTTGTAGCGCATAAATCTGCAAAAGACAGAAGTGCTAACGTATGGAAAGAAGGTCCAGTACCCGTTGAACACGCTATACGGGGCTTTTATTCGGTAACCCTATCTGAAGAGGGATACGAACGAACTGCATCTATCTTGACAGATGAATTAGGATTCATCCCTACTCGTCAAGACGGAGGCCGGTTCCGTTATGAAATTCCTTCTACTGCGTCATCCTCTTCCGCTAATGTTGGTAAGGAAGATGTGGGAGTGGGAGGGGCTAAGATTGTTGATGTTCTTTGTCTGCCTTATACACAACCTGGGGTTATAGGCATCGGGTCAGTCCATCACGTTGCATTTCGTACTCCTACTGATGAACAGCAAAAGGTCTTACGCCATAATATAGTTAGAGCTAGATTAAACGCAACTCCTGTAATAGATCGATTTTACTTTCATTCTGTATATTTCCGTGAGCCTGGCGGTATCCTTTTCGAAATCGCTACTAATCCTCCTGGATTTATGGTAGATGAAAAAGCTGATGAATTGGGCACACATCTAGTTCTCCCTCCATGGATTGAACCTATGCGTAGCGATCTAGAAAAAATCCTGCCCCCAGTAGTCTAGCCAAGTAAGGAAATGAGGGGCTCTAGCATTAATATTATTAATAATAGTAGTGAGTGATATGAATATGCTAATAATGATCGAGCCCGTAAAGCCTGAATAGGATCAAGTATAGAAATATGAACGAAAAAAACCAACTTGGATTTATTCATCAATTTATACCTTCAGACAATAAAAAGGATAACAGATCAAAGACACTGTTATTGTTGCACGGAACAGGAGGTGACGAAAATGATCTAATTTCAATAGCGAAAATGTTAGCTCATCAGAATATTTCAATTCTAAGCCCTCGGGGTAAGGTATTAGAGAACGGTATGCCGCGCTTCTTTCGCAGATTGGCTGAAGGCGTTTTTGATATAGAGGATTTAAAATTTCGTACTAATGAATTAGCTGATTTTGTACAGAATGCATCAAAAGTATATGCATTTGATGCGCGACTAGCACTGGCGATAGGATTTTCCAATGGGGCCAATATTGCGGCAAGTATGTTGTTGCTTCGCCCCGAAGTGCTTGCTGGTGCTATCCTATTTAGACCTATGGTCCCTATTGTGCCGGATCCTTTGCCTTATTTGTCGAGTAGGCATATACTCATCTCTGCTGGCCTCCACGATCCCATAGTTCCTAAACAGGAAACAAATAACCTATTTGACCTACTAAAGCAAGCTGGAGCGAATGTTTCGCTTCAATGGCAGAATAGTGGACATGAAATCACTTCAAGAGATATAAGAGCAGCCAGAGATTGGCTATCAACGTTCTTGGTGTCTAAATAGCACCTAAATTTGTACATTTAGAATTGCGTAATTGGATTATGATTATTCTGGTTACCTCTATGAGGATCCTGTCATTTCCATCTTTTGTAAATAATGTTCGTAATCTTTCTTTAACATTTTCGAGCTTAAACTTTTTCTATACTTTTTGTGAAACAATTACTAATATGGACTATATTTTGATTTACACGTCTGCTCCACTTATAATCTCATTACTATGTAGATGCATACGTCAAAGTTTCTCTTACATAGATGCATGAATATGATAACGACATTATCTATATATAGTAAGTTTTCTAACCATGATATCCTGTATTCTTTGTTTGGAGAGCTGGTAATTCTAATTGCAGTTTCGTCTTTGTCTGGTTCAATGCTTAGTAGTGTTGCAACTGTTGGAGCTCAAAATATGACAAATGCGAGCAACTTGACTGAGATTGAAAATAGTACCAGCAGTGCAAGCGTAACTGCCAGACTAAATACCACAACTCCGATCCCCGAATCAGATGATTATCCGACACCGAGTCCGATCGATCAATAATATGTAAGCAATGATGATTAGAATTAAAGAAACGTGTCCCGATTCTACCATGGCTGATATGCATTACATCTGGAAGCCAGATACCGAATAACACTCCATCAAGAAATAAAAACTGGTCAGCAGGTTATCCGAAAAGTGTTTATCGATTAAAAAATAAAAAAAGTTATGGTTCAGCTAATGCGATTGTCGCTTTAGCTGTTTCTTAGCCACCATGGTTTCGCTTATTAGTCGTCTCCGCCTTGCTCAGCCTCAAGTACTGGAGTATTGTTGTCGCCTTGTATTTGTGATGCTAGATTCTGGCAGAACACATCGATTGGTGTATCGCCATTGCCACAATCATTTGTTTGTGAAACTGCTTGGCTCTTCTCGTAACTCTTTCTCTTCTTGACTGCAAATGCACTGTCTGTCGCGAGTGCTGTTGCTGCAACTAACATTACTGCCATTGCTGCGACAACCACTAAGTATTTGGTATTCATGTTGCTGTCAGCTTCATTGATTCTTGTGTTTATCTGCGTTGAGCAAGTCTGAACGCTCATATATATCTGATTTTTATTCTATTAGAAATATTGAAAATCGATAGTCATCTGCTGCTAATGCGAACGTGTTACCAACACTAACAGCACTATCAGCAAGCTATTTCGAGCGTTATGTTAGCTGCAGCTGCGCTGAAAAATGGCTTCTATGGAAATGGAGGACCAAGGTTTTGGGTAGATTCTACATTTCCATCTTCTTGTGCCGATGTTACTGCAACACTATTTTCATCGCCTTGGGTCTGGGAATTCATGTTAGAACACAATATGTTAATTGGGAACCAATAGTTGCCGCATCCATTGATTTGTGATGCAGATTGACTTTTTTCGTAACTATCAGCAAAGACCGTATGTATACTCATAAATGATACTGTCGATAAAACTATGACAACTATTATCGCTGCAGCTGCAACAGATGGTATACGGTGCATATTTTAGTAATCTATGATCTATCACCGGAAGCTTGCTTTAAGTCATTTAAGAAAAAATAATAGAATACAGAAATCATATTTCTGTTATATTATAATTTCTGGAAAAATCTTCGATGATCGATATCACAAAACAGTACTTGTTACCATAAAGTCGAAGAATAAGTTGCAATAAGCATCTTCTTCATATTTGACTATCAAAATCAAAAAAAAGTAACGCTTCAGTTAATGAGATCGCTTAGACTGCCTAGTTCTCGGCCCTCTACTGTCGTGGTTGAATAAGAGATAAGAGAAACGAAGTATAGACTTGTACATTGAGTGTCATAAGAGCTCTAATGATAGAAGATATTATGTACTTGCATTTGCTTATTCTAAACAGATAGATTTAGTTTCTATTCCAAAGATAAATTTTTTGGTCGATATCGGAAATCAGCTACACTGCTTAGTCTGAATGACGTACCGTATACGACTCTTAAAATGAATCTACGCGAACATAAAAAATATACCGGAATGGGCGGTAGTTTTAAAGCATTTCTTTTGCCAGAACGCAGTTTATTTTTTATGCAAATACTGGCATATATAATCTAGTTATTAGTGATCTTGGTCTTTCAAATTATCTCACTGTTGATGGTAGATTGTGTCCAGCTGTTGGTAGTGTCTTGGGAATTGATATTCTCAACAGATTTGAAATTTCATTTTAAGATGATTTAGAGAGACTTTTCTTAACCAGAAATATTCGATGGTCTATCTTATGTTATCATGTCAGTGCGCGCGCGCTGACAGACTATAGTGAATAGTCAATTTCTCCACAGCTAATTACGCTTCTAGACTCTGATGGTTATCTATGGTACTGATCGGTTTAGATACTATTATCGACTTCAAATAACTGATAACCTTGTGCTGTGACAATAGTAAAGCGATGATGACAGACTCAGCTGGAAACGGATGCTCTTGACTATTTATCGCAGCTGCGTATCTGTAACAGTCATTGAGTAATTTTGTGAATATAGCTCGATCATCATCTGATGGAAGTTTGTCTGCAAAACTACGCCATGCTTCAATTTCTTGCGTAAGAACGTCTTCGTATGGAAATAAACTCATTAGCTAATATAGAACAGTAAAATGTCTCAATCTAATAAATTTTAAGACACTTTGCGGCCCGAACAATTGATCGAATTCATTCAAGATCATTCGCCGGTTAACGGAGACAGTATAAACTATACTGATGGTCATTTCCACAAAATCTGGTCATGAGATCTCTATTGGCAACTAGAGACTTCTTTATTATTCGAATCAACGATATGGATTTGATTTGTGTTACCAGTAAGGTTAGCAGTTTTCAGACTTTTACAGTTGAATATGGAGCCATTTAAAGTGGTAAGTGTGAGATCAGCATTTGTTAAAATTGAATCACGAAGGTCAGCATTTGTTAGATCGGCATTAAATAGAATTGCATTTGTTAAAGATGAATTAGTAAGAATAGCATCTGTTAACGATGAACTCGTAAGAATAGCATCTGTTAGATCAGCATCAGAGAGAAAAGCATTTGAGAGATCTGCAAAGAAAAGATCAGCATCTGTTAGATCGGCGCCGGGAAGAAAAGCGTTTGTGAGAGTAGTATTTTCAAGATAAGCGTGCGTGAGAGTAGCCATTAAGAGTAGCATCAGTTAGATTGGCGCCGGGAAGACCAGCATTTGTGAGAGTAGCATCGACGAGAGAAGTGTTTGTGAGAGTAGCATTCATAAGTTTAGCACTTGTTAGATCGGCTCTGGAAAGAAAGATCAGCATTTGTTAGACTCGCATTAGTGAGACCGGCACTTGTTAGATCGGCGTCACCAAGATAAGCATTTGTTAGATCGGCATTGTCAAGATCAGCATTAGATAGATCAGCAGTCAAGAGATAAGCACTTGTTAGATCGGCATTGTCAAGATCAGCATTTCTTAGATCAGCATTAACAAGAACAGCATTAGTTAGATCAGCATTCGAGAGATTAGCATATCTCAAATTTATATTTGACACATCGCCAGATATTTGAACATTGGTCAATTGTGAGTTCTCGAGATTTGTATTGGAAAGATTAGAATGTAAGATTATTACCGATTCTAAGTTTATTCCAGTTAGAGTTTTGTTGGTAATTGGTTGTTTGAACTCTTTTCTTAATTCATTAAACTCTGATACTTTAGCTTTAGATTTGGTATCTTTCGTGATGTTTAATGCTCGTTCTAAAACTGATACTTTATCGTCTTCTAAAAGACCAGCTAATCTGGTCGGAGTTATACTGATGTAGTCATTAAGCATAACGCTTCTGAGCTTATTTAGTAGTTTTCCGGGCCGCTGTTGTCTTTGTGCTAACGTTTCTCGCCCAGAGAACTCTGCTCTATGAAGACTTATTATACTATCTACAATCACTAATTTCGCATTATATTGCTCTATGGATTTGCCCAGATTATTAATAACAAGCTCCAGCTCTAAACTATTGTAAATTCTGCAATGATAGATTCGTGTGAGTATAGTTTCGGGGTCTAGCCCGTTTTGTTCAGCTATTTGATAAACTCTGTCCGCCCGAAAAGTATTTTCTGTGTCAATAAATATTATGCTATCCGTGGTTTGTTTATTGTTATCATCAGCGATAGTGTCGTCACCCAATTTGTTAGCGGCTAAACAAAGTGTATGACATATCTGTGATTTCCCAGATCCGTATTCACCGGCAATTTCTGTAACAGCTTGGGTTTCAAATCCGCCGTTTAGAAAAGCATCGAATTTGTCTGAGCCAACAGTATATCTAGTTATCTTATTTCTTTTTGCTAACAGATAATCCGCGGTGGAAAACTCTTTTGACAAAATTCCATGCTCCGTTAAGAGTTTTCTAGCACTAGTAATAAGCTTGGAAGCTGAATCGATATCAGATGAGACATCGGCGTCATCATTAATCTCTATGGCCAATTCTCGCGGGTTCTGAACGGCCAACTGGGATACTGAGTCGATATGTAATTTCCGTAGCTTCTCAAGCATATCACTAGCGATATCTTGGACAATAGACACATTAGAAAATCAATTAGACGGGGAAATCGAGTGCCCACGATGCAAAGACGTCATGGAGCTTTTTTCGAAATTTGATTACTTGTCTTACTTCTGCGGAATCTTTTGTAATCATATCTTAAAAACTTCTTAATTCAAATTACCTAGGAAATGAACCTATGTTATTGTTGTATTAGATTGCAAATTCTAATCTGTCTGTAGATGAAGTACTTAATAAAGGGGCAACATGCTACCGTTATGTACTCATGACAATGAATTGTCCTAACTGTGGGGCCCTCATGGTTTGGAAGAATGGATCAATACTTCATGATCCCCCAACTAAGATATATGAGTGTGGATATTGTGGAATAATCGTAACCAAGAATCCAGATGGCACATATGAAACAACTAGACCCAAACCCTCTTCCTTCACTGAAAGTGATAATACTTCCAACAAGGTTACCTATCGCATCAGAAGAATGCTACATATCAAATGACTTTTTTGTTATGTACACTAATCTTCAAGAATCTATAATGCAATTTCTAATTTAAACCTCCCTTTTTCTATCATCCAATGTCGAAAGTTGAAGAACAAACAAGATTTGAAGATATTGATAGATACTACTCGCCGGAAACCTCGGAAGAAACGAAATGAAAGGCGGTAAATATCTTTACTGTCCTGTCCTAATGCTAAACGTTCATTTCTGCATTGATTAAGCATTTCTCTGATGTCCGATATAGTTAATGGTTCCCCAGGCTCAGGGTAATACTTTGGCATTTTAACACGCTTACGGAATTTGTTAGGAACTATATCAATATCATTGAATTCGAAATAAGATTTGAATGCATTGAAATACAGTCTTAGGCTTTGAATAGCATTTGATTTCTTCGATAGGTAAGCGACAAAACCATTTAGGATTTCATATACATTCAATTTTAGTTTTTGAAGAGATGGAATTATTGTTTCAACGTTCAAATTACTTTCATTGAGGGTTTTAAGAAAGTCAGCAAAGTATGTAGTTATGTCAAATTCGCTGCTGTGGACTCGCCAAGAACCACCGATGATGCTTTTCTAGCAGAGGATAATTTTGAAAGATTGCTTTCTGCATGCGAAGCCATTGCGTCAGAGTAACGACTTTCACGTCTCATGGCTGCAGCAAACACAGGACGTCAACACGCATATATGAAGATGTTAACTAATGGTTTTCGTATCGATATGTTGGGGATTGCGATGCAAAAGGGAAATGATGTTGGATACAGTCGGCCTGACGTATACGTTATAGATGACTGGCGCTGAGACATGAATTAAAGAACTTTATTAGCGAAGTCGGAGCCACAAGCAACAATCAACAATAACAACAAACAACTCTATTTTCTAGCAAAGTATGGGGTAAGATATAGAGAAAGTGAACAACGTTTAATTTACAAAGAACTATATAATCATAAAAATACAAGATAATAAATAGCTCAAAATCTGCTACTAGGAAATTATCGAATATGAATTACAATAAACTTACCCGAGAACAAGAAAGAGTCATTACCCATAAAGCAACGGAAGCTCCTTTCACTGGGGAGTATGACGAATTTTATGAAGATGGGACATTTATCTGTAGACGGTGTAATGCACCTCTATTTTCGTCGAGGAGTAAATTCAATGCCGGATGCGGCTGGCCAAGCTTTGATGAAAGCTTGTCAAACGCAATTAAGCGCATATCAGATCCTGATGGGATGAGAACAGAAATACAATGTACAAATTGTGGTGGACATTTAGGACATGAATTTCTCGGAGAAGGTTTGACGGATAAAAATACTCGAGAATGTGTCAATTCATTGTCTATACATTTTGTCCCAAAGGGAAAGGAGTTGCCAAGAATAATACATGAGTAATAATGGTAGTGGTAACGAAATCGTAACGCTTGCCAACGGATGTTTTTGGTGTAGTGATGCAATCTTCAAAAGACTTAAAGGAGTCAAATCAGTGCTCCCTGGGTATTCAGGAGGGTTAGTGAAGAATCCTTCCTATAACCAAGTATGTACAGGACAAACCGGCCATGCTGAATCAATAGAAATAGAGTTTGATCCCAAAGTAATATCTTTTGAAAAAATACTTGATATTTTCTGGCGCACACACGATCCCACAACTCTTAATAGGCAGGGTAACGACATTGGCACACAATACCGATCTGCAATCTTTTATCATGATCAAAAACAAAAAGAGACTGCTGAGAAGTCAAAAAAAGAGCTTGAGAATGAAGGTGTTTACAAAGTTCCTATTGTAACAGAAATTACTCCTTTTAGTAATTTTTATGTTGCAGAGGCAGACAAGAATTACTATGATACCCAGATGCTCCTTATTGCAGTTTTATTATTGATCCCAAAGTGCACAAACTGCTTCTGAATTATGGAAATGATGTAAAAGATGACCTTGCATTATGCAGATAAGTATAATTATCAATTATATACTCAGAGCATTAAAGTATGGCAGCCATTATTAAAGTGCAACTGCTTCTCGTCATTGACAGTTAAATAATAATACTGATAACAAACAGAATGCTCAAGTATGACCATTATGATTTGTTACTATTATGCTACTACTGCTTCCGTCGCAACGTTATGCTATGAAGCTAGAGTTGCTTACTAATACTATGGTAGTGAATGATGCCATCAGGTTTATAGCATCACATGCTGCGATATCAACAACAGAAAAAACTGGATAAAGCGTATCGAAATGACAAAAGGTTGTTAATTATATCAATATACGGATATATAGATAGTGAAACCCATATAATATTATGACAGATCTGTTTTTTTATACCTTCATCATGTTTCACGTGTGCCCAGTTATAGTAGAGGTTGGAACTTCTAAAGCTCTATGTATAAACGGTATATCTCGCTAGCTTCATTTCAGATCCTGAATGTGCTCCTACAAATCTCAAAAACAAAGGAATCTAGAATCTAGAATATTTATACTATGATTTCAATCCCAATATAATCGCAGATTTTGCAGCTGCATCATCTAATGCTTCCTTGGGATCCTTTGTACCATAATAAACTGCGTCCAATGCTTCTTTATTATAATCTCTGGACATTCCGGAATACTTGGTCTAGATCCTCCAAATGGAATAGCAGAAATCATTTCATCATAGAAAGGAAAGTAAGTTGACGCTTTGGAGCGCAATTCCCCTTCTCCTATTGTTACTTGGGTTGGCAGAAGCCAATGTTTCACCAACCATGGAGCAAGTATTTTTGGTTCAAGCATCAGCGTTACTAATTTCCATGCAGGTCCTTATGAGTAGATGTGATAGGTATGACAAATTCCTTATTAGATTCGCTCGGCAGCAAAAAGCCCCTATCTGTGGAGGTTGGTAGTAACAGCTCTAATGAAAATGATGGAGATAAAGAAGAATCCACAGAACCAGATTATGGCTGGAAAGAGTAGGAAGAATCAGAGGAAGCATCAATCAGAACAGTGCACAAAATCTTTTAATGGATCCCGCAATAGGATTCAAAGATGCTATATAGGGTGAATCCAGACTTTATGATACCGACATACGTACAATGTTAGTACTCTTGCACATAGGACAGGGATCAATTTGTTCTTCTATATCCAACAACGATGTACACCAGTAACATGATTCACATAACATAAAATCTATCTCATTTCGTATTATGCCCTGTCTCTTGATTATTGATTCTGTACCTAATTCTTCAAGAATCGGAAATTGTGTAGAACCGTCATTACTATCTGGAAGCGACTCTTGCTGATATGACGAATCGAAGTCGAGGTGTTTCAAACCTATTCATCATCTTAATTAACGCACACAGTACGTATATAACTATAGACTAACCATGTTATCTTTCTTCCTCATTTGGTGCTTGGGAAAATGCGATCGGTAACTACCAAAGATTAGCTGGCCTGTGTAAAAGCCTGAATAGCAAACATAGGCGTGAACTATGTTATGGTACTCAGACAGATGAAAGTAACAAGAGATTAGACAGTTTGACAAATCGTCTCGCGAGATCTTGGTAGAGGGATTATGCAACAGGATTTTAGATTTAAGAATGATTTTTGCCACATGGATTTTGATCAAAAAATGAGATAGCCGAAAAATGTTTCTTAAAGGAAGATCACATAGCTACACGTTTAATTTCGAATAATGAGCTAATCTAATATATATGACTTGAGAGGAGGATTCATGATGAAAGGAAAAGTAGCATTCACCATAGGTGAGAGATAATGGATTTGGTTGTGACTTTATCCTCAGACTGACTTGCAATACCTCACTCAAATGGATAGCTGTCTCTTCTCTATCCTTTCTAGTGAGCATCTATTTTTGATGTTCTTATTGATGGACTAACTATCTTCTCTACGTCAGATAAATTAGAAATCTCTGTATCGTACCGATTTGTGTTCTTGTTCGTATCACAGTCTCTAAACTCGCTCTGGTTGTACATACATGTAATCATGAGATCCAAATTTTAAATTGGGGGGATATTGCGGGTTGATTAACAAGGTTAAGTATTGCATATATATTATAAGAGTTCAGTCTGACCTACGACGAAGAATAAGCGAAAGATGCAGTATACTAGAGAGAGAAAGGTATCTAGGAAATGGTGGTTTATTGCCATTGGTGTTATAGCTGTGGTCATAACATTGGGAATAACCTTTGGAATTCGATCCCTTGTTCCTGTGAATAGCAGTTCACCAGTATTTCTTCCCGCAGAGAATATCTTTATAAAGGCGTCACATTCCGCGGCGAAGGGCTATGAGTTTCTAAGTCAGGCAAGTGGAGCAGTAAAGGGGATGAGAGCTAGCAGAGGCGGAGGCTCCAGTATAGATCCTAACTATGTTTTTACTGCAGGAAGTCTTCAATCATTCCATGTGATAAATGAAGATTATGAAACACACTCAAAACATAACTTTAACATTGATCAATTCAATGTCCATACGAGAGACTTAGGTTACTTTGAGAGTCAGACAATTTCTTTTCTCGCGAATAAGAAGGGTACTTTTGAGTACTATTGTACTATACATCCAGAAATGAAAGGAACCATAGAGATAGTATGAAAATGATGAATTCTACATGAGTACCTAATAGGACGACATTATTATCTACTGAGAGATACAGTATGTGATTTCCTGCATAGGCATATGCATGGTTATTGATGTGAGCAAATTAGGAAATGTTCAATCACGAGTTGCTCTTGCCCTTGCCCTTGAAGCATTTATTAGATTTACCTCCGAGAGAAATAGGTTGAGATTCTGTGATATGGCAAGGCAAGCTAATTGTTGATTAACATAGTTACCTAACGTATTTATCCGTGATTTATGCTCTGGATGTCTCGATAGTTTATGGTTATTGGTTGTAAAGGAATTTGTAGTCAATTTCTGACTTCAGGAGGCGGCATGGTTTCTCGTTATAGAATGGGCTTCAAAAGGTGCACGGAATGTAATCTATTCATAAAATATGAAGGGACTAGATGTCCTTGTTGTAGTCATGTATTAAGGACTAAAAGTCGGAATAGAGATAACGATCGAATTACTAGGATCTAAATTTAGATATTTTTTGACGAATTTGGAGCCGATTTTGTCTGCGGAGTATGCAGTGAAGGAGGAATTGGTAGCAATCAAAGTGATTCTTTTACTGTTGCTATAATATCTTCGGTTACTCTTACTGATACTATAGTATTTTCAATATATATTTCCTTAACGAACTTCGTTTATTATGCCCTGTTATGAACCTTTTTGGTATACAAAAACTCCCAATAATTGTCAAGGCAGGCAGCTCTGTCTTCATGATTTCGGTCATGAATTATCATAGTTGACTATTTTCATATAGTCGAGATTTAGATCATCATATATTTCCATAGCGGCGTTGCGGCCCGAAGCCCATAGAACCTTGGGCTTGGATGATTGCTAGATCCACACAGGTATCTGCTTAGAATTCTAGGTACGCTATATCTTGCAAATTCCGATACCGGTTTCATTCGGCCTATTTTTTATGGACCCGTAGCCCCACATGCTACATAACCCTTAACTGCGTGCGTGCGTGTTGCTGTTATTAGCCTTTTTACTAAGTCTTTATGTGAATATCCAATTTGTTCTTCAAGTTAGGAACATAGTCTTCAGACAACAAGTCGATAATTAGATCAGCACATTTATCTTCTCTCTCATTCCAATCGTTTTGCCATTCAAATTTACGTATTCATCAATACCAAAATATGCGCTTCCAAATTCATAGGGTACACTACCCATTAGCAATTTCATCAGATGCTCGACTAGGCCCAACTAGTGAATCGTTACTTGCGATTATAAATGGTTTAGTCTTCGTTCTACTATAACAGTAACCAGTGTCTAACATAATAATAAAGAATGATCATGCAATAAAAATGGAAGCAGCTAGCGCCCTGATTAAAACAGCAGCACTAGACTCAAAAATAGAAAATGTTACGAAGGGTCTGCTTAGGGCATGGCATCATAACTTATTAAGCATTGATTCAAAGAATGCATTTATGATATGTGCTTACATTACGGCTGTGCAGTCAGAGATAAATCCAGCAGATTACTATAGACGTGACTGTATAAAGTTTCCCTATTTACTGTCGCGTTTCCTAAGGAATAAACCATTTAAAGAAATGACTAAGGATGACATATTATCATTTTTAAATTCTCTAAGAAAATCCGAAGCCGATGATCCAATGCACCAATGGATTGGTACTTATAATATTAATTTAATGCATTTAACGAAATTTTTCAAATGGGTATACTATCCTGATGATGAACCAAAGAAAAGACCTAAACCCAAAGTAGTTCAAAATATTGGCAGGTTGCGAAGGAAAGAGGCGTCCATATATAGTCCTTCAGACATGTGGACACCAGAAGACGATTTACTATTTCTAAAGTACTGTACCAAGAAAAGGGACAAGGCGTATCACATGATAGCAAGGGATACGGCAGCCAGACCACATGAAATTCTGAATTTGAAAATAAAATCACTTACATGGAACAAAACACCAGATGGGAAAGTATACTCGACAGTACTGGTCAATGGTAAAACTGGCAGCAGATCTTTATTATTAACAGATTCAATTCCTTATCTCAAAGATTATCTAAATAACGAACATCCAATGCCAGATAATCCGGAGGCACCATTGATATCTGGTATTGGGACAAGTGTAGGGAAGCACATGAATATTATTCGATTAGGAACTATCTACAACGACTACAAAACAAAGGTTTTTCCCAAGTTAAAGATTAATGAAGAAAAAGACAGACAACATATGCAGAGACTGCTTACAAAACCATTTAACCCTTATGTGAGACGTCACAGCTCACTAACAGAAAAGGCTAGAATATTAAATGAACCCACACTAAGGGTATACAGTGGGTGGAGTCCCAACAGCGGAATGCCACGCAAATATGTCCATTACTATGGAGACGAAGCAAATAAAGATTTATTGGCAGCTTATGGATTGGTACCCAAAGATAATGTATTAAACAGCACACTACTTAGGCCAAAGTATTGTCCTACAATGCCAGAGCCCAAATACTCCAACAACCAAATACTGTACCAAATGTGGCCTCATCCTTTCATATGACGCTTACCATGAAACCTTAGAAAAGCAAAGAAGGAAAGACCAGGAGTTATTGGACCTAAGACAGGAAATGGAGGAATTGAAAAGGGCCCAGCACGATTTACAAGTATTATTGCAGGATCCAGAACTACTAAAAAAGAAACTACTGGATTAACTACTACCATTCCTTCGCTTCTCTAATCTTACCATTTGTTTATCTGTTGTGGTTTTAGACCGCAATGCCAAGGTTCTTTCTATTGCAGTTACTCTTTTGTACAGATGTAATTACCAAGACCGTCAGTCGCGGAGCGCTACACATCCTATTCAGTAAGCATAGAACGCACTAGTAAAGGCGCACCGCATCAGTTTACGTTATTATCACCAGCACCCGGAACTTGACTTAAGAGAGGGTATTGAATCATACTTACATACATGTACTGAACTATAGAAGGTAGGTTGTGAGCTCGCACCAGAGAAATGAAAAAATGACCAGAAAGACAGTCTTTAAAAATATTTCGGTGGTCAGCGTTCAGCGTTTTTTTCAGCAAGATAATATTTTTAAAGCAAACTAATGTATAAACTAGGATGATGAGAAGATCATCGAACATTATAAAAATGTACGATACCAAAAATACATACAATAGAAGAGTGACGACCGGATTTTCATTGCCTCATACTCTTCTAAACGAATTAGATGCGAGACGTGAAGATGTTTGCAGATCAAAATACGTACAGCGTATTTTGGAACAATACCTTAAGGAGATGAAATTAGAAAAGAATGGAGAGTAGCTATTCCTGGCTAGAAGAGCTGCCGGCCACTAACCTCGGCTCTTCTAGCCAAGTAGTAGTCATTTGTCTGCACGAGACACGGCGTCTTTGGTATGAAAACACACATGTCTGTATTGGTGACATTGCATGGTAGAGTACGACACAGCTGAATATAACCTTTTAACGACAAAACCTGATGCCGACGATAATAATAAGAGATCATATAAAGTAAACACACTATTTAGAAAAAATTTCATAGTACTGAGCGACGAATTTAGACTCACTGAGGACGACTGGTTCATGGAGTTTGCATCAGGTGACGACATAATATTGCGACGGCGTCATAGTAGTAGAGAAAAGGGAACTTAGCGCAATGACCGATGTAATACAAATACAAAATAAGAAACGGTCAAAAACATTAGACGACCTACTAGAGAATCTAATTCCTGACTTCAATAAACTACAACGTAAAGTCTATGCAGTATTTGACCAAGGTAGGAAAGAAGATTCTCCGATATGGAGATTGGTGATCTCATAAGGGCTAAAATGAAGGAAAATTATACCGATAGAACTATTCAAAGAGTTCTACCGGCTAGCGCAAAACATATCGAACACATAGGCCATCATAAAGAAACAGCCGAACCAGACAAAATGTCCGGTTCCGAGCAGGAAATAGAATCCATAGACCTACCAACGGATAAAGTCACAGTCACAAGATCATCAACAGAAGCAGAATCAACACAACAAAAAGATGTAGCTCCAATTCGAGCTGACAAGTCAGCTTCCACTAAACCTCCACGGTTCGTAAGCCAAGAATCTGAAGATGTATGGCTACAAGCAGACAATTGGAGTGTAGATAAGTTCAACATAGACGACTTAGATCATTACCCTCTAAAGTATTGTAGAAAGGTTATCAGAAAGATAGATGAAAAGCGTACCGAAGCGTTACGTCGTATTGGATATTGGGAGACAGTAAATGATGAATTACGCAGAGAAAACAAGGAACGTGAGACTCTAATCACGGAAATACACAAAGAAAATGCTGGCCTGAAAGCACGCATTGCAAACTTGGAAGGATATTATCATAAGGTAAAGAAACAGACTAGAAATGAGCAGACATTAAGGTAAGGGGAGAACAGTAGAATTGAAAAACAAGAATCATAAACTGCGGACCCTAAAAGAGGATCTGATAAAATACTGTTCACAGATTGGTATCATAGATTGTGAAATACCAAAGTTAGTCTTCTACGGTGAAGAATTCAAAGCTGAAGTAACGGGAGCTCTTCAGAGACATAATGTGCATTCTAGAAAAGGGGGGCGTTATACCAAGTACTTGGGATACTGTTCATATTATGATAGATTGGTGTTTGTAAATATTAGAGGTAGACGCACAATTATAGAACTACGAAATACACTTGTGCACGAATTAGTTCATTACAGATTTAACCATATGAGTCATGGTCCTAGGTTCGAAGACAGGATAAAGAAAATACTAAGAGGCAAAGGATACCCTAGGAAGCACATCACTGTTCCTCGACTACCTTACATCTAGTAGAAATGACAACAGAAGATGATGACGTATTCAAGAGTATAATGGTTAACGCAGAGGATCCTGAGTATGATGTTCCTGTTGATACTAGCCTAGATGAATGGTACAAGACACCAGACTAGGAAAGGGAGGAGGAGGAGGTGAATTGACTACTAGACTAACACAGGAACAACAAGCAGCCGTCCTATACGCCTGAAAATGCAGATATTCCTATTATACCAGCGGATACAAAGAACAAAAAGATCTGGTTAAACGGATGGCAGGAAATAGACCTTACTAATGTTGACTTTAGGGCAAAACTCGCAAACGGTGAGTATGATAATGGTATTGCAATAAGAACAGGTAAGACGCTATCTGGCAAGCACTATTCAATCGCACTAGACTTTGATGGATGGGGTGCAGTAGTCGAGTGGTTTGGCTCTTGGGAACGGGTAATAGCACTTTCAAAGCAGACTGTCGTAGAATGGCATCAGGATAAATGCAAGATACATGTAATCCTTCTATCCAATTCACCTATCCAGAACAGGAGAATACACATTAAAAATGCGTTCTTGGAAATCAGATGTGAGAAAAATGCGCTGTTTTCTTCGCCCAGTATTCATAAAGAAGGAAATCCGTATGTTCCGTTAGGAACAAACCAAATAGCAATACTAAGCGAAGAAAAGATACTTGAGCTAAAATCAAAAATCAATTCTGTTTGTGAAGATTACATGTCAGATGCAGACAAAGAACAGTACGACCGGTGGTTAGACCTTCCTACTACGATTCTGGGTATCAATCAAGGCAGGCATGATGCAACGAAGTTTAAGATAAACCGTTACTATTGGAAGTATAGCGATGAATGGTTGAATCTCAGCGACGATCAGCGTTTCGAAAGAGCATGGCAATGGCATATTGAACACTGTAAACCCCCAAGACTTAGAGAGGAGTTTGAGAGACTATGTGAATGGGCTAAGGACAAGTTCAGAGCAAAACGGAACGAGCTGCATGATAGGATCAGAGATGAAAGAAGACGCGGATATGGAAATGGCGACGCCCGGAGAAGTAAAACCAATAAGAACAGAAGAACAACAGCAGAAGAGGAACAGAAGGAAGGTAAGCTAAAAGAGTATACAGTTTACAAATACAGTAAAGGAATACCATTAGCCGAACAGATAATCCTAGGCAACCAAAGTGTATTTCTGCAAATTATTAATGGTGAACCTGTTATATCGCCAAACTCGATCTGAGTGAAGAGCAAAATATCATATTAACACCATACGAACACGGCATTAGTGGGGTGGCATCTCCGATCCTTCCCATAAAATTTAAAAATCTGATAGAGATAGAATATTTCATCAATCAGGCAAAGAAGGAGACAATTGATTCATCGTTTCTCAGGCATAAGGAATTATGGCGGCGATTAGTAGTAACTCAGAATGAAAATGAAATAACATTTCTAGCCATTGATTCTATATACAGTCAATTTCAGGATTTGTTTGAAACAACTCACTATGATTTAATATATGGTGATCCTGGTTCTGGTAAAGGTGCTAAGCTGATAACATTTTCATTGCTTGGGTATAGAGTGGTATTGGCAGCCGATCTAAGCGGAGCTAACATCTTGGATTTGTATGGTTCGGCTGAGATATGTCAGATTACTATTGCAGAAGATGAGATGGATGATATAGACAAAGACCCAGACAAACACAAGATATATAAAATCGGTTATGATTTCACCGGCACCACAACAAGTCAAGACTTGTGTGATAACTTTCTACATGAGAAGCATAGAAGGTTACCAAATGATAAAGAGTTGATTGCATGGATACAAAAGCATATCGAATGGATGGAATGCTATCATGATCCTTGGTTCAAAATACAGCGTTGTAAAATCTTTGAAAATCCACAGGATGACGGAATCCGTACGACAAAATATACAGTAGTAATACATTTCTCTGCTCCAAAAGGTTATTGGCTTCAATACGATGTTTAGGCTTAGCTGCAATGGATTTGGGGAAAATAGTCTGGCTAAACTAAATGACGTATTCCAGCTGAAGCTGCGAAATACCATCAGACTAAGAACTTCTTCGATAGAATAAATAGAATCTATTCAAGAGTGTCTATACTCTCTTATTTTAGCATATTTCAACGAATTAATGAATTGACTTAATGCGATTTACACTTTTGACATTCTGGCAGATTTCTAAAATATTCTTTATTACGTGGTTCATGATAAGCTCAGTATTTTTGAATTTAGAATTCAGATATCATGTCTTAGTAGCTTATTCAAAAAATTAAGGAATGACTATTACATAACAAAAAAATCATGATAATTTTACGTATAATAAATCATTGCACATACATTATGATATTTGATGGCAAACACTCCTGAATACACTATGCGATGGCCTTAGCGTAAACCTTCAATAGATTATCATAACATGATTCCGCAAATTGAAGTAAGCTCTTTCCATCATTATCCATAGTAAGGTAACTTTCGATGTCTGCAGAAGAGCTGTTCAGTAAATTCAATCCATACGGATTCTTATTAAGAGTATCCATCACAGCAACGAGAGCGGCAATCAGTAGTAGTTTCTTATTATTTAGTGTTCGATCAATTATTTCAACCACTTTATGATAGTTTGAGTCTTTTGTTGCGCTCCGAAGCAAGATGTGTAATTGATCTAGTTTATTCTCCAACTTCCTCGATTCCTGGTTCTGTCTACTGATAATCTCATTATTTGAATGGATTGAATTTCTTAATACCAGAATTTCTGTACCTAATGTTACTTTCTCGTTTTGTAAAGCAGTTACCTGACTTGACAAGTCTTCGTATTTATTTCTAAAAGCTAGCAATTAAAGTAAAGATTACACTATTTACTAGTGTAGCAGTCAATATTAAACCAATATAAAAATCCTCGAATCCGACTAATTTTAGATAGATTGCAAGAATTACGCTTAGAAAACCATATGCAAACGTTCTTAATGTTCTTGCGGCTAGAAGTAGTTTGCCGTCTTTAGACAACCAACGAAACGAGGCAATTATTTTGGCGTCCATTCTAATTCCATATGAATTTCAAGCTTGTGATTCTCTTTTGCATAGAGAAATTTGAATCCTATAGGGCCAACCGGTGTTATAGTTTGATTCGAAGCCTTATCTTTTAATGGAAAAATCTCGCCTATTTTTATAGAACTGCTACTTTTTAACGACTGACCGATATTTATCAAGAACTTTGATAACTCTTCTTTATTTGAATTGTCGGCTTTATATCTAAATATAGCTTCATGTGTTTCACGATAATGCTCAAGCATTTCCATCATCTTAATCCAACGTAGGATTGATTGTGAAAGGTGGGCCTCTCCCTTCTTGGCTAGTGCATAGTGTTTTCTATCTGGACCTTCCTCTCTGAATTCTCTTTGGCTTGTAACTAATTTGTCTTGTTCGAGTTTTTCTAATGCAGGATATATTGTACCTGTCTTTGGCTTCCAATAACCTGAGAACCTCTTTTCCAATTCCCTTATGATTTCATATCCGTACATTGGTCTTTCTGAAAGAAGTATTAAAAGCCAGAGTGAAACTGCACCTACCTTCATACCGCTTTGATGTTGTTGTTGCTGCTTCTGCTTACTTGATTTAGGCGACATTGTATAATTATAGTTAACATTATTAGGCTAACGTTATATATGTATTGTATCTACTTAGATAGATCATCTACCAAAATGAATAGAGCAATTATTTATTCAAGTATAGGCGTGGCAGCGGCAGTCGTTATTGTATTTGCCTTTCTTGGTAATGGAAGTTTTAGTCGTGTAGTAATAAGCCAAGGTAAAACAAAGGACAACAGTATTACCTCTGCAGCGGCGGCGGCTGCGCCTGCTGTGAATGTGGCATCAATAGATATCAAGATCACAAATGTGGCTGTGAATAAAGCTAACGATGAGAAAACCGCAAATGTACAAGTAGCTTTTGATGTACATAATCCAAACACAAATACGATGATTTTAGATGGAATACGTTACAACGTATATGTAGACAAAGTCCTTATGACATCAGGCACTATTGGAGCAGAGGCACCAGAGGATGTCATGAGATCACTGCAAGGTTTTCCCATTATAGGAAATAGTATAGCGACGCTCAGGGATACACAGGCAGTACGTAGAAATATTATTAATGCTGCAAGCTGGGATAAGATGGTAGCTGGAGCAGCTGCAGCAAATGCAAAACCAAATTATGTAATCAACGGAACATATTCTTTCAGGCAAACAGCAAATTTGGAGGCTTCTGGAGGAATAAATCAGTTTAATTTAAAATTCCCTTGACAGTAGCAGAATGATGATGGTATTTCAGTTGATGTCGGAACCAAAGATACCAGATACCATCATCAACATTTAATAAGTATATCAGATACTTATGTAGATGAACTACTTATGATGATATCAAAGGGAATGAAATGGGTTACTCGAGAAAAAGCTAAGGTAGATAGGATCATAGCATGGTATTGATAGCAGTATGACAATTATTTATTGCAAGACATACTTCGTCGAAGGTCATATTTGAATGATGTGCAACGTATAGTAAGGATTGTTTGTCACTTTCTCGATTATATTAACAGTAATGTTTATTGCTATGATGATTATTGCTGTCATTTTTGCAGTACATGATGACAATAAGATCAATAACAGGCTATTTCTTTATGGTAAACAACTTTCATCAAAAGCTTTACCATCATCTTCATTCAGCCTAATTCAAACAATTGTCATTCCAAATGTTAACGGCCGTATTGATCATATGGCTATAGACATCAGAGATCAAAAGTTATTGATTGCCGAGCTTGAAAATAATTCATTAGATGTCATTGACTTAAAAGCAGCTAAACGTACCTATAGTATTAGTAATAATAATAGATTGCTAAATGAACCACAAGCTGTAGTTTTTCTTCCAAAACTAAATAGAATTTTTGTATCAAACGGACAAGATGGGACGGTAGACGTCTTTAATGCTAGATCATTCAGCTTTATTAAAAAAATAAAGCTTCCTTCCGGAGATGCAGATAATATGCGTTATGATCCTAACAACAGGCTTATTTACGTTGGATATGGGGAGGGTTCACTTGGTATTATCAATGCTACAAATTACAATATTGTAGGAGATATCAGGCTTGATGGCCATCCTGAATCATTTCAAATAGAAGGCGAAAAGGGAGCACCAGGGCATAAGCAAAGAATCTTTATTAACATTCCTCAGTCTAAATCTTTAGAAGTTGTTGATAGTCAAAAACGCGCGGTGTATAAAACATGGCCAATTGTCAATGCACAAAATAACTTCCCCATGGCACTAGATGAGGCTAATCATCGTTTGTTTGTTGGTACACGAGATCTTCCAAAGCTTATGGTTTTCGATACTAATTCAGGCAAAGTAGTTTCTATTCTAGATATTGCAAATGATGCTGATGATATTTTTTATGATACTTTAAAAAAACGAATCTATGTATCGTGTGGTGAAGGATTCGTAAACATAATTCAACAACAGGATCCAAATCATTATAGCACAATTGCTAGTATTCCAACAGCACCGGGTGCACGTACATCTCTGTTTGTACCTGAATTGCACAGATTTTACCTCGCGATCCCACATATAGCAAATCAAGAATCAAAAATACTTGTTTATCAAGTAGAATAATAAAGGAATAAAAAATTGTATTATCAAAAAGTTGAGAAATGATTACTTGATGAGAAATACATTTAATTAGTTGTTGTACTTGCAGGTACATTTAATTAGTTACAGTACAACAATTAGTCTTTCAAAGCTGCTATAGCTCACTCACTCACTAGCGGAAAGGTTTTCAGATTTATTAATATAAATGACTCACAAACCGTCAATCAATTGCTCAAGTTGATTGAAGGTATAGGTTTTTCATCTTTGGTTAATTTGAACACAAAATTAACGGATTTAATCAACTTTCTAACAAAAGGAACAGAGACACCTGAGGAGCGTGTCTCCAACATACTTATGTTTGGTGGTATTGGCAGGGACAGTTCTGATGCTCGGCTAGTGCTTCATGCTAATAACAAACGTCTAGACTTAGAAAAGGATTATTATCTCTTAAATCAACAAATATTCGAAGACATAATAGGAACAATGAAACTCTTTGCTATGGAGATGGGCAAGTACATAGACAAGAGTTTAATTATTCCTATGTGGGATCAGTCTCGCTAGTTTGTCCTACATCGTTTGGGAGGGTTGTATGTAGTAGACGGATCTATAATTCCATCATCTCTAGGCGTGAATCCTTCATTCGCCATAAGCGCCCCAGCTTTTAGAATTGCTGAAAATGAGCTGGCAGAAGGCAATAAAGAATACTTACCTTCATAAAAACTAAACTTCTTACCCGACAACCTAATTCCCGTTAGCTTACTGATAGACAATCTTTTTTCTATAGTCAAAGCTTCCTCTTAATGCCGACTAGAGGCCGCTTTCTTATTTGATTTACAGTATGCCAATAAAGCATCGTAAACGTGGAACTGCTTTGCCATGTTGTCATGATCGTCTCTGGAAATCAGGCTAAATCCAGCAGCAATTGCAACCAAGCCTTCTGACTGTGGCGTTAGTGATCTGTTTGGAGTGTCTGCACCTCTCACAATCTTTGCTAACTCCAACAATAGAGGCTCTTTCTTATCCAGCTCGTATTTCTTTACAATGGCATCAAACGAACATTTATCGTCATGATGGCCAAGCTCTGCGTCTGGCACATCAAAAGGGATAGCATTCTGCTCTTTTGCTATTTCGAGTACTTTGTGGGGAGAAACAAAGAGAAATTCTGCATCCGTATCGACAAAGTTCTTTATCAGCCAAGGACATGCAATTCTGTCAACTTTGGCATGCTCTCTCGTGATCCATTTCATATAAGTACATAGGTGTTGGCTGCAATTTTAACGATAACGAATTTAAGTTATAAATCCTAACTGTAACGACGGACGTCTTTGCATTTTCTACGAAGAAATTTTTCATAATATCTCTAACATTAATAGAGCCATTGATTTTAGGTATGGCACCATTCTCAGTTGCATCTATAGTAGTCATTATCTCTACTCCCAGGCCTGTTCATACCAACTTTTCTCTTGTTTAGTCATTATCTTACCCACCAATCTAATGTGGAATCAAAAGCGGGAAGCCTGCGACACTGCCACCACCACTATGCACCACCTCAGACGAATGTTCTAGATGCATCTGTTCCAATTCCTCTTGAGATACTTTCTCTGTTGCCAGTATCTGCCCATTCCCCGGATCAATCATGACGTTATAGAAATCCATTCTAGGTGTACCGATGATTAGATGATACACCAAGTATCCACCTTGGTCGTCACCAAATGCTGCTAATGCAGATGAATCATTCCCTACTGAATTCTCTGCAGTAGTCATAGCTTGAGTTAAAGAAGTATTAACTTTAGAATCAAGTGCTTCGAAAATAGTTTGTTCTATATTAATCGTTCCATTTATCATCTTTTGTTGTTGTTGCTGATGCTCCTGCGGACCAAAAGCAGTATTCTCAAAGCCATCATGATCCTTCATCATCTGCGCGTTAACACTATTTCCGTTCGTAGATGTAACCACGCCCATTATGGATATCAACATAGCCATAGCTGTCATGGAGGCCGCCAAACTTTTCGATCCCATAACTTTATACCTTTTCGTTTTAATATTTCCTTGGCCAGTCATTATCTCAGTTACTAAGACAGTGATATACTAATATATAGTTACCTGATTTTACATAAGTTATTAAATCATGAAACGAGAAGAAATCATTCAAGCTATTAGCGACAGGTTAAAAGAGATGTCACTTGAAACTATTGTTTTTCACCAAGCAGTAGCAGATGTATTGGGGCTGCATATTACTGATCATAAATGCTTGGATCTTATTTATCACTATGGAGCCATGCCAGCGGGAAAGCTTGGGGAGCTGACTGGTTTGACTACCGGTGCAATAACAGGGGTAATTGATCGCTTAGAAAAAACAGGCTATGCAAGAAGGACAAATGATCCTAAAGACAGGCGTAGAACCATTGTAGAGCCGGCCGGAAACAGGAAATTTGAAAGGAAAATTGAAATGATCTTTATGCCTCTCCACAAAAGAATGCATAAGCTTCTTTCTTCCTATTCTGATAGTGAATTAGCATTACTTTTTGATGCGACAACGAAATTTACAGAGCAGACACGTGAAGAATCAAAAAGATTACGGAGTCTGTAAAAGTAATCCTTTGTGATGTATCCAAAGTGTCTAAATGTGTATTTAGAAAGCCATTGACCAAGGTGGTTGATGTAGCAGACGTTGAACATAGGATAGTTGAAACCATCAAGAGAGGTATTCAAGAAATAGTTTAATTGGCATTGCATTTTTCCGGTACTTTGGAATGGTAGAATAATCGCCCAAGTCAGCATATTTATTTGGTTAACAATTGCAGAAGTTAGAAGTGCAGAATTCACAATCTAGGAAAAACTTAATTCAGTCTCCATAGAAGCATTTCTCACCTTAATGTTGCTGCTTAGCCAGCTCAATCATTATCACTTGAATCGTCATCCTCATCATTTTCATCTTCTATATCGTTACCCGATGTAGCATTACTTCCCTGATCGAGAGCAATTACTTGTCCATTGCTTGAATTCATGAGTATGTCTATTAGAACTCTATATGTGGCTGCAAGAAGAGTAAAATATTCAAAGTTTGAAAAGTTGATAACGTCTTCTTCTGTATTGGTAGCCGTTGCATTAATTAATTTAAGAAGTGTAATTTAAGAAGAAGATTAATATTTCTACTAACTATCAGAAAGAATAATTGCTGTTATTACTACTATTACTGATGCCATAAGAACGCCTTTAGATTTCATATCCTTATTTTTGATTATATATAGACGTTACCAATAGTTGAAACGGGATGGATTAATCCGTAGCCGTAATCTGTGTCATAAACAATTGATTGGTTGCTAGCTCTGTGATTCAATTACTCCGTATATCGTGGGACTAGCATGGCCTACCACATCTGGCGTGAAGGACATCACTACGCCTCTGTTAATTGTGATATTTGTATTTACATTACGGTGCAAAATATTGTTATTCATTCCAATATCCAGAGTACCTCTGATTTCGCCACTGTTCTCTACATTAAGTTCAAATTCCTCATCAGCAGCCTGTCTGAAGTTCATGAGTTGATGAGTGTAAGGGTTTGATCCGTTATAAAGTTCGAACTGCATATCTGCTGTAAAGTTTGTTACTCTTCCTTTGTCGACATCCATATTCCAGGTACCTGCTAATATATACTCACCTGTTTTTGGATTTAGCTGATAAGGAAGTATCGTCCCCCTTATCAGAGAAGGTTTTTGTTGTTGCTTTGTCCTGAGCGAATAACATGTCCCTACTATTTCTGACAAGCGCAAATACCAAGCCCGGTTCTACTACTAATAAGCCGGTTATCTTTTTGATCTTTTGCGTCATATTGATAAATGAATTCCTTCATAGTAAGTTGCGATTTTGTAGTTAGCTATGCGATATTGTACCGAATCATTGGGGAAGGCTTGATCGTTTTTTGAGAATATTATAGACATCTACAACATACACCTCATAATATTCCTGCAATAATTCCTATACTCATAAATATAAGGAGAATGGCGGTAATTTTCGGAAGGTATTTGCTATAATGGATGACTTTGTATTGGAAGCGTTGATAAAATTTCATAGATATCACTGTTATGCCTATTAATGCAGCTGAAACGGAGAGTGCATACGCTATCATCAATGTTATTGGATCTATACTTTGACTAGCTGCAAGTGCAAGAATTACAAACTCCTCCTCATGCGCAAATCCTAATACAAAAGCAAAACTGACTATAGACTTCAAGGTAGGTCGAGACCTCTCTTGGTGAGAATGAATATGTGAATGATATCCTACTCCATTATGCCAATGAGTATGTTGATGTTCTAATATTGAATTATCTCCACCATCGTGAAGATGTCCATGCTGAGATATAGCAAGATCTTCTCCTTTCTCTTTCCAAAACACATATGCCAATATTCCTAATGCAACGGCAGCACCATATTTCATGTAAACTTCCGGTATCTGTATCTTTAAGTTAATAACTACAATGATATATATCACTACAACCGTGATTGAAGACACAAAATGGGCCCCAGCTATTATAGAAGAACTCACAATGCCGCTGAGCAATGGTCTTCTGGTACGCATAGAGTAGAGTACGGCTACAGGCCACCCATGAGAAGGATTTATGCCATGTGATAGACCAAATCCTATTATACCTATTAAAGGAGCAATAAGCGACATTTTGGTCTTATCTGATAGCTTTAATATGCAAAAATTAAGGTATTAATATCTATCTTTCTTCCCCTTGATCTTTTCCGAGTGTTGGTGAAGATAAAGGTCACTCGAGTTCATGGAAATCCTATTAATCACACAATATTCAAAATACAGGAACATTACTACTGTCCAATGCTGCCGCCTAACAGAACATGTAATGTGTACGGCGATTCACCAGCAGCTCCAGATGATCTAATACTTAGATATCCAGAATGTTAAACATACCGTTTTGTCAAATCGATCTATCAAATTGATTTTCAAATGTAATATATGTGGTAGCATGTCAGAACAAGAGCGCCTAGAGATCCACAAACGAGTACACGACCGGAAGTCAAAGATTCATGAGTATGGTTCACCGGATTTTAATGAATACAGACTATGGTACTACAAACAAGGCGTCTGATAGATCTTGGTTGATCTAGAAAATTCTATATATAGTATGGAAAAAGCTGTAAAATTAATAATCATTTGCCTTGGGGTTAGCCATCATCTCTTTTTTTCCAGTAGCAACACCAGCGGAGTCTCAAAATGCATCACTACCATTCACACTTAATGAGATACAAGACATATGTCAAAATCGTAATTCAACTGAAGTTCCATCTTTAAACTGTGAGTATATTAACCGATGTATGAATTATGGGTCTTCATTAAGCAAATGTTATACTGATTCCAAAGTGGCTCCACCAGTAATTGAAGACGAGAATGATACATATTACGAAGAAGATGAAGACGATACATTAAACGAAAACAAAATACCCGTAATGTCGTCTCAGAGAGCTACTTATATTATGAATGTATGCATGGGTCGCATATTAATTGAAGATATGAGTGCAAATGGATACTGTTTTGGTATCCAACTGTGTCTCACGTATAAGTCAATGACAGAGTGTTATACTGACTTGAAGAATGGTGAAATTGAGAACGACTTATTGTTCGGGGGACTAGATTGATTGCTATTGTGGAGTTCTGACATGGCCAAAATGGAATCAGTGAATTTGGCTCTTGTTACGATCTTACTAGCTGTGATTTTTGTCACACAACCAAGCCATGTCTACTCAAGCAGTAACAATGGCGATGGTGATGATGACAACGGTGACTTCGAAGACGAGAGTATCAGAAAAAATTTTTGTACTGACTATGGAATGTTTGGAACGCTATGTCATGGGAATATGACAAAACCCGGGTGTCCAACTGGTCCGGCACGTGACCTTTTGTTCCGACCAGAATGTGAGTTGCCGTTTTTTCAACGAAATGTAACCAATTCGACATCACCGCCCATTATCAATTGTGATATGTCAGGTGAGAGAAGGTATTTTTGTCCACCGCAATTGTATAATTAAGTAACTAAATGGCACCGCCGCGTCCAAAATGTTTTCTTAGTGCAGTTCGAAATAGATCATCTTTCAATATATCAGTTGGCCGAGGTTTTGCAGCCGTCTCGGACTGAAACTGTTGCTTGGGAAAGTAATTCGGGATTGGACTTGGGAGATAAACCCCATGACGTGTACCAGCTACATAATCTATGAATGAGACGATATACGATAAACCATTATGGATATTGGCGACATGACGCTTTACACTAGACCGTCGCGACGAATACATTCCGCACGCTGCGCAAGCCCATTTAGGTTTGCCGCTCAGCATTCATCACCGTGTAAACGGAATAGCGCAGTGCTTCTCTGCGAAACTCATGACAGTCGTTCAACATAAGAGTATAGAACTTTCTTATATAAAAATATAGCAATTACACATCGATAAGCTAATCATATGAGAACGCCTCCCTCAGAGAGTCTGAGGGCCAGACTGTCTTGGATAAGAATCATATGCGAAAAATATTTACTCTATTGGGTGCATTAGTCACAGGTGGAATAACCATTGCATCAATAAGTGGCGTTCAAGCTGCCGATGCAGCTCTGGCTAGCAACTAGAGTCCATCTCTTTTTTTTATACACGAATGGTACGTGGTTTGTAAGTTTTTATTCTCATCTAGTCAGCCCTTGCAGCCCGTATCGATACCAGTTAGTAACTATCAAGTCAGATGCTCTGTCTAAGCGTCTCTGGTCTAGTCTGCTAGATCCAAATCGTCACCGGCGCATCTGATATACAGGGATAACTTCTTCTTTCTTACGTCAATATATAATGAATAAGAAAGTTGTTTGATTTCTTCAATCTGTTTTACTTCTGACAATCTGCTGTAACTTTCTTATACCTTTTGGGTATGAGTGGTTAATGTACCACCTGTGAAATAGTTCTATATCATTATTATCCAACTCCATGATCATCTCCAATATGTCGACTTCTGTTTGAGTATGCAATTCTGCGACTTTATTCAATTCATCTAGTATAGCCAACACCGATCTCCAATACAAGTTGTAATAAGTCAAATAATTGGGATTAGATTAATTCTAACTTAAGATTGCTATTAACATTCATTCTAGAACTTAATGGAATGAACCGAGTTAACTGTAACGCTATACAAAGTATTACGGCAGAAGTTCTTAAGTGCCGAAATAGAATAGCATCAAGTTTTCCGATACCATCTAGGGACGCCGGGGCAGTAGGTAACAGAAGTTGTTGGATTCTGTTACAGATTAAAAATTCGTTTTATTACATCAAACGGTTCTTAGCTGAACCGGGTCATAACAATATTTGGATGCGGGCCGTGGTACGCTACGTCCGTATAGGGCAGAATCATATACCGTCATTTGTCAAACTATTCCATAAGCTGAAACGTAACAAGATGTTAGGTGGAGAGCGTATCACAAAGTTTCTTCGGTATGCGGATTACGATCTGCCATCTTTAGAAGAAAAGGTCCAGAAGCTAAGCAGCTATAAGATCGATTTGGAGTGGAGAAAGCAACAATCTCAAGAAATAGTTACGGCACTGAATTCGAATATTTTAGAATTAAATTCATTAAACTCGTATGTTATGACGATCCAACTGAAGAGACGAATCTTGGCAGACTTAGACGTGAAGATAAATCAAAAAGTAAATGCATTAAATGAAAATGGCTCAATCATGGAGTAAGCGCACAAGTAAGATTGATGGCTCATGGACTTCTGTTGGGCTCAGTGTTTCATAACTACCCGGCTCTATATCTTTAGCATCTTGATTAGCTCCACAGTAATCACATATTCTTCCGGTGTTAAACAGATCGTCATCACTCATTTAATCGTTCACTCAACTCGAAGTACGTTCGATATATCCATTATGATGTTTGATCATCATAAGAAACTATAAAATAACACTATATATATCACGAGAATTATACATATTTTAATCGTGTAACGATCTTGCTGTATTCTGACTTTGTCGATTTTTAATAAACCATCATAAAAAATGTAAATTTTACTTATCTAGTTTTCAATGAACTTAGCAGATATACCGTCTAAATAGTTTATTGGTCACAGTACATCTATGAATCAACAACTATTATTAAAGCAAGAAATGACCATTGCACAGATACTACGAACATACGGAAAACAGTTTCCAGATAAGAGAGAGAATATAGAGATGTCAAAACAACCTAGACATCGATCCAGATCCGAAATAATTTCAACAATTCTTCAAGTGGCCAATGGTAACAGAGTAACAATAACTGAGATTCAGTTCAAGACGCATCTCACGTCATACACCATATTAAAACAGTACTTGGACCTTTTGCTTCAAAATGATCTTATTGAATACACGAAAGGGGGACGAACATTTAAGACAACTCCAAAGGGTATGCAAGCTCTGCAAATATATAATGAAATGGATGAACTATTCGTTACGAAATCCACGAATGATATAGTAGAGTTGTCATGGATTTAAAATCCAAACAAACAAAGTAATCATTCAACATTTTAGAAAATCAACGGTATTTCATTATAATAATGTTGAATTGGATATGCGCAAGATTTCGTAGATATCACTTGATAAGAGCAATGTATGTACATTCTCTTTTATCTTCAATTTCATACATGTAGTCATCTCTTCCGGATTGATGGCATGGTGTTCAAACATGTGCATGGTTGTCTTGTCCATGACACTCTTTTCAGTGTTTGCACAAACAACATAACTACAGTCTAGTCCGACATCTGCGCAACGGACACAAAATAGTTTCGCAGTATCTTCAACCAGCTGGGACATGCGATATGCAATTAATATGATTGCTAGTTAATTATATCAATTTTTCCGAGAAACTGAGCCAAGACTTGCCACAGATAGCGGCTCTTTCATTATGAAAGCAGACTGTGGGATCTTGAATCACATAGTCACCAAAATAGGTCACTTGAAATATACTCTCATTTGTATCACTAGTGATGGTAACAATTATACATCACAGCTGGAAGATTTTTTAATCGTAAACAAGATCGGAGGTGCGTAAGTAATGAGATGCAAAAGATGTGGTAGCAACGATGAAGAGAAGCAGCTTATGGCTGCTACGTTAAATGGAGATTCACGGTATCTTTGTCAGAAGTGCGGAGAGATGAATGGATAATGGCTGATTATTATTATTGAACCCAAATTTTTATTATAATATTGAAGTTTATTAAGAATTTCGCAAATTATGCGCATATACGGAAGATAGTTTACGTAGAAGAAAGCAACGTTGAATTGGCAAATAAAAAATCAACTGCTCGCAAGCACTAATACGAACTGCTTGCAATTCTACACACAGCTGATGGTACGCATGAAATATGCATATACCATCAGCGAGTTGGAAGCGTATTGCATTGCTAGAATTATGTGTAATCAAATATAATTGGATATACTTTGCTAACTGAAATCATATAGATCACTTATATTGACTTTCGCGCATGAATAGAATAGCTTTAATAAGACATCGAGTAATGGGTATCAAGCAATACTGGCTTGAATGAAAAGAGAAAAGTTAGTCAAGTTACGATAAGCAAAGAAAAGTACAAGAATGCTGAATACGATGACAAGACTGTTGAATGTCTGATGAAATATTTTGAAGTAGAAAGTTATCAAGAGCTGGAACTTTTCTTAAAGAACAGTCATGTTCTCATGTTCGACTGTTGATTGAGAACATAAACCCATAGTTTATGAACGAAAGAACGCCGAAATATAATTAGTGATAAATCAGTAGTTAGAATGTGTACTTCTGCGGCTATCTTTGAGCCGTTACTTGATAATAAGATGTTCGATATGTGATCCCATCCCAAGTGTGATTCAAACTCTTTAGATACAATATTTGATGAGGTACAGTATGCTATCAAGTGAAACTCCGACATGCAAAGAATGTGGTGCTGTTTTCAGTACGATAGATGAGCTTAATGAGCATCGAAAAGCCTAATGATAAATTTCCTTGGTTTGAATATGTCCGGCTAAGCTGCCAAGTCTGCATCAGATGTGAAAAGCTGTAATAAATCATCAGATCTATCTCAATGGTGTATTATCTAAGATGCTTGTTATTCTATCAACAAATGATCCCCTTAGAACTTCTCACCGACTAACTATTCCCCCATCAACTAACAACGTGTGACCTAAGATATGGCATATACCACTGATGTC
>JBKPHJ010000421.1:0-4765 GCA_046729835.1 Thermoproteota archaeon | reverse complement strand
ACCGTACACCACAACAATCTTACGATCATCAATCCCAAGACTGGTGAAGACTTCTTCAGCTATTGGTGCATCGATGACTAAGTTAGCACCGTTAGGTGCCGTTGAAATAACACGCTCAATGGCAAGTGACAATGCATTCTTAATATGTCCAAATTTATAAGGCATAACTCCTCTTGCATCTATAATAATTGCATTTGGATCATCAAGGTGGGATAAAAGCCATTTGCTATCAACAGTAACTGTCATATGTCGTGTATATAGTATATCGTCAAATAATAATTTAAATGGTATTAACAATTTCTAATTGCAGTAGCTTTATATGTATTATTGGTAGGCAGACCAGCTAGTTCAAAAACATTGTTTCTATTACAGATGTAACAACAGGATATTACTCATTGATGGTACATCTGCCACCGGTCTTGGGATAATGGATCTTTATTTGCAAATGACAATCTTAAATATTTGCTGATAGACGTGAACAAGTTTTCAAAAAGTAATCAAGCTAATTTTCTTAATCTTATGGAAAATGGTATGCTGATTGAAACGAAGGTTAGAAAGACATGATGTAAATACATTCCAGTCGATATCAATCGATCGAGAACAAGGACCACTAGGCTTTTCAGGAGTATTTTCAGGATTACTTATGCTGTTTCTATATACAACTTTTCTACAGCTAGAAAGAATACATTAAATAGTCGATCTACAATTTTTTTAAAATTTTGATGTACAAATGGCCTGTCACGAATTCTGTGTGCAGTGGGATTTCTGAGAACATACACAATACTAATATCATTTTCAATTTCCATTAATTTACTATTCTTAAAGATTGGTCGTGAGTTAAGAAGATCTAGAAGTATTGCCTCAAGGTCTGTATTTCCTCTCTTATTGATTTCTTTTAGCTTAGTTAAGTCAGTTAAGTCCATTGTATGATTTTCTAATTTCATCAAGAGGTATTCCATAAGATGTACAGGGTCTTGCTTATGTATGTCATTAATATTATACTTATGTTTAATGATATTATCTATTAGGAGAATAAATGTAGAAATATTTTGCATTAACAGTATTGTGCCATATACATTTTGAGTCAATCCTTGTTCAGATTCAGATAGTAGCTTCTTGATATGAAATATTTCGTATACAAAAAGAAATGCTGGATCCTGGATATCTATATTATCTAAAAATTTTGATTTTAATTGGTCCAAGGTTAAAGTACCATTTCTCGAAGATTGATATAACTTCAATCTCTGTTCAAGGAATTTAGCAATCTCCAACACCTTATTTCTAAAATATTGTTCTTGTTGCTTGTAATCAAGCTTTACAAATGCATAAGCAGGAGTATCTGCTGGCTCCCTAGATCTACTCTGTCTATCTTCTTCCAAGGCCTGATGCATTAACAAGAATCCCTTTTCTAGGTCTTCTTTTAATATACAAGTTATTGCCCAGAAATAATACGCCGCTCCTTTATAGACCCTATTTTTAGATCGATTTAGTCTCTCCCATTGCTTGGCTATTTGTACTGCTAATTGCCATATCTGTTCAGCAAAAAAGAAGGAACCATTCTTTATCAATATTTGCCATAGTATTATAAAATTGTTAAAGAATCGGTCGTGTAATTTTATCTCGGGGTTTTTGTCAAAGAATTCCGTGGCTGATTCCTTGAACAAGTTAATATTGAATTTTTGATTATTGCAGTAATACTTATACAAGGATTCAAACTGCTCATCTATTTGATTATTTATTCTATTGAGTTCTAGAGTGTATCCATCAATTAGGAATGTGAACTTATTGGAATTACTGTTCTCTTTTTCTATCTTGATTCACCACACGTGAACTTATTGTAACTGCTCCAAGTATTTATAGACGAGTTCGGAGGTCTTTTCATGTGTTATGTATTTTCTTCTGTATAAGACCATCAGACAGATGTAATCTGTACAACCGTAACAAATTCCTGGACTCAAATCCACCTTCCATTCTAACCAATCAAGCTACATTCTATATGATCGCTAGTCGCTTGATAGCAAAATGGCAATTTATATAACTGTCTTGTCTTTTAGCTCCCGACATGGTACTCGATGTCGCTAATTATGGTATAAGTATCTCACTCAACTAACACTTAACTTAAAGCCTACCATAAAGAGTAAAAAATCATGAAAAAGCTTTAAGGAAGAGTTGCAGCCATCACAGGCGGAAGCAGCGGCATAGGCCTCGCGACGGCACAGCGGTTCATTTCAGAGGGTGCACATGTTTTCATCACCGGCCGCCGCCAAAGCGAACTCGATGCAGCAGTAAAGCAGATTGGCAAAAACAACAACAACGTCACTGGTGTTCAGGGAGACGTCTCAAATCTCGCAGATCTTGATCGGTTGTATGCCACTGTGAAGCAGCAGAAGGGCCACATCGATATTCTGTTTGCTAACGCCGGCATTGATGAATTCGCACCTTTAGGAACAATTACTGAATCCCATTTTGATAAAATATTCAGCGTCAACGTTAAAGGCCTTCTATTCACCGTACAAAAAGGGCTTCCACTGTTTCAGGATGGTAGTGGTTCTATCATTCTAACTGCTTCTGCCGGAGGATCCAAAGGGATCGAGGGGTATAGTGTTTACCGTGCGACCAAGGCCGCTATACGATCGTTCGCTCGCACCTGGACGGTCGATCTGAAACATCGCAAGATCCGCGTCAACGCCATCAGTCCTGGTCCGATACACACATCACTCATCGATACCCTGGTACAAAGCGAGGAACAGGCCGAGCGGTTGAAGGCGAGCGTCGTGGGCACCATACCGCTAGGTCGGATGGGCAACCCTGATGAAGTCGCGAAGGCCGCCTTATTCCTCGCGTCGGATGACAGCAGTTATGTTACCGGTATCGAACTGTTCGTAGATGGGGGTGTGGCACAAATCGGTAGGTAAGTGTTCGTGGACAAATAATTAAAGGTCTATTTGTACTTTTGGTTAAATAGCTAAATGCTCTTCTGCTCTAAAAGTCATTTCGGCCACTTTACATCAGTTAGCCTCTCACTCAGGTCCCATAGTGCTTTTGCTATAGGCTTATCAATCGCCCAACATCGAACGCCAGATGGAAGCTGGCTGTCGTCTGGTACGAGTTCAGCAATGTCACAATCCGCACAATATACGCCGCCTTTGCCGCTGAGCGGCGGGCTCACTGCACACCATACTGTAGTTGCTGCACCTTGCTCGACGCTCTTGACGTCAGAGGGAGCTTTAATGACACCGTTTTCTATTTTGAGAGAACGCCCTGAGCTTTCTGGAGATCACGAGCGCCAACAATGATAGAGGCTCCTGCATTTGACAGAACTCGTGTCGTCTCAAGCCCAATTCCTGAGTGACCACCTGTAACGACTATAACTTTCCCACGAAGATCTAATCCCGAGACAATCTCTTTGGCCGTAGTTTGTGGTCCAAAGCCTGATTTTAGGGGCTTTTGCTCAGTATCCATTGCCTCTCCTTTGTATGTTGTGCATATATGTCATTAACAGATTTGATACCAGACAGTATATGTTAAATGTAGAAGTACAAGATACTCAGCAACGGATTGTTAATTGATTACTTCTTTATCTGACTAATACAACCTCATCTCTTCTAAGCAGATCTTATTCTTTAACCCCATGAAATAATCTGCGATGGAGTCAATGCCTTGTCCCTCAGATTCTGTTGTGGGATACAGGTTTAGGCATTCGATTATTGCAGTTATTTTATCTATTTACATCCATGCTGATAAATATATTGCAGATTCACTTTCCTCGAATCCTATTGCAATGCAAGGATGTGTGTAAATAAATAAGCATAATTTTACTATTTACAGTCCTGTGTTGGGTTTAACTCTTGGAATTTTATTATTTCCGATATCATATCCTTGTTGTCGGAGATATTTCAAAGTTAATTTATAAACCAATTCGTCATGGCCTGCCGTATCTAATACTCGTGTCCATGAAACCTCACCACCATTTTCTAATAGTTCTTTTGATAGTACTCGAGTATTTTCTCTGGCTTCTTCCTTACATTGCTCCATGGTCTTACCATTTTTATAAGCATGAACACGGCTATCACAACTATTAACGCGATTGGTTTTCTCCATAGGTATACAACTAACATTGGAACTAATGACTAATAATAATATACATTCAAGAAGAGTACTCTTTAATACTTCGTTCTAACATCCTCACCGATATTCTTAAATTTCAAATATGTCTGTGCTGGTCCTAGGGGTAGATTCGTTCTTCTGAGGATTTATTTTGTCCATCTTTTCTGCTAATTCAACAGCCTTGGGATTTGATACTACGTCTTTGATCCATTCTAGTTTTGCAGCAGATCGTACAACCACTCTCCTCTTTTCCTTGTTGGTGAACCTAAAGCATCAACTGGATTGATGCTATGCACAGAAGCAACATGGACTCTTCATAAACATGGGCGTTTTACCGAAATGATAATACTCTACTAAAGAACAAATAATGGCACTAAAATTAGCAAAACAATATACCGTAGTCAGTACATCATTGCAATAACTGCACTTACGTCTAGACATCTAGATCCCATTCTGCATACTTACGACCGCACTTGTAGCAGTGCCAATATGTTTTATCATCTTCCATATCCCAGATACGCTCCATCTTCTTGTTACCACACTTAATGCATTCTGGCATATTCTTTCATGGTCGTCCTTACTTTTCTAGTAATCTTTTATAGCATATATAGTGTATATGCTGTTGGCAGACTTTAAGTCCTGTCTCTTATACACATCT
>JBKPHJ010000420.1:0-6410 GCA_046729835.1 Thermoproteota archaeon | reverse complement strand
TTTGTTGTTGATTTTGCTGGATCCGTAAAAGTAGTAGATCTTTGCAAATTGATTGTAATAGTGGTTCCTGATTTACTATTGTATTAGTTGTAGTGATAGCATTGCCAATATTATTATCTATTCTATCTTGACTTGGGGCTATTACTTGTGATGTTGCTGTCATCCAAGGATGAACAACCCGATAGTATGGCACGACCGTACGTGGATGTGCACTATTGCTCGAGATATATTTCGTTAGTTAGAAAACCTATTTCTATCCTTATTTAATCATGCTTAAAAGAACTGACATCAGCGCTTTCCTTATCCATTTCATCAAATTGACCATTAGATCATTTGATATATAGTGATGCTTTAAGACCCGCCGTTAGAAATGACTGATTTTCCGTTAGGCTACAGAAATAAGTTAACATCCGTGAAAGTTTCTTGTACTAGGTAGGGTTTCAATATGCGGTCCTCCTTAAAAAGCTCATATCAAAGCTAAATACTTATTAAACCATTTGCTAGCCAACACTGCAACCTCTTCAAGTTTGCCAGGTTCTTCAAAAAGATGAGTTGCTCCTTGTATTATTTCTATCTTCTTTGCTAAGGTGTTATTCATCTGAGCAAACGCTTTCCTGTTCATTTCTATGACTGGCAAATCGTCTCCGCCTACTATTAGGAGTGTAGCTGCTTTGACTAAAGATAAATTCTCTGCTCCTGCTAAATCTGGTCTTCCACCTCTAGATACGATTGCTTTTACCATGTCCCCATACTGTGGTTGCGCTGCAGCGACTAAAGCAGCTGCAGCTCCCGTACTGGCACCAAAATATCCAATGCTTTGTTTATTTGTGTCTGGATTCTTTATTAGCCAATCTGTCGCTGCAATTAATCGATCAGAGAGCAGACTAATATCAAATCGAAGATGACGAGTGATAGTGTCAATTTCTTCTTCTGAACGTGTGAGGAGATCAATTAATAATGTTCCAATTCCATCTCTATTCAATCTCTCGGCGACAAACCTATTTCTAGGGCTAAATCTACTGCTTCCACTGCCGTGTGCAAAAAGAACGATTCCTTTCGATTGTATCGGAACAGTAAGATTACCTTCTAGTATAGTGGTTGAATTAATGGGTAGACGGACTAGATACTTCTTCACCATCTCCTTCTCGAATTTTGCATCTACCATTATTTTCTTATGAGCGGGATATTATTGTATTCTTTCCATTTGTTCTCCATTTTGTCTGGAAAAATTAGCTTTCTAATAATGATGATACTCTCATCTTTCGACTGAATATTTTTATTATAGTAGTGAGGACAAATTTATTCTAAAATAATTATTAAATACTATTACTAATTGTCGAAACGTTATGTTAACCATTCAAAATAAAAATTGACATTGATTCTGATGCCACTAAAAGAGCTATTAGAACAAAAGCATGTCGTATATATAGGCTAGCTAGATTCTATGTTGTAGCTCATTATATAGTTAACAACAAGCACTTGACTATCGATGTAAAGAAGACTATGGAAGCTAAGGTAAGGCATTTAAGAGTAAAGAATCCCAATATTGCCATTCCAGGATTTGCTGCGATTTCGTCTTCGACAAGGAGACCGAATTATCCCAAACATATTATGGAAAAATTTGGTAATAGAAGATGGATAAATGTAGATGATCCCGACTTGCTAAACTATGAAAATACTCAATTGCTACTTATTGGTGCGAGGAAGAAGAGGATGTTGAAGAGGAATTAGGAATAGATATAGACGAAAAGAAGCAAACAGAGGAGAGTGCAGATATTTTTAGGGAACTAAAGATAAGGAAAGAACAGGTTCCACTAACGCCATTACTAAAAGGAGAATTTCCCAAAGAAGAAGAAGTTCCTTTTGCACAAGAAGTTAAGAAATTATCAAAAGAAGAGATGCCAGGCAAAGGAGGCAAGAAAGGAGGAAAGGTCGCGGCGACCAAAGCAGCCCTTGCAAAGCTTCTTGGCGGAATTGATTTTCCGGCAAACAAGGATGAATTAATAGAAAATGCGATGAAAAATAAACCAAAAGTTAAAAGTGCAGAAGAAATAATTGAAATCATAAAACAGCTGCCATCCAGAAGAAATTTCAATAATATGGCAGATGTAGAGAAGGCTCTTGGCGAGATTAGGTGATAATTCCAAATCGTAAGATATCCGTAGAAGATAGCTTTTAGAAATGAGATAATCATCATCAAATTTGTCCAAATCACAATTTACATGCCCTATATGTGGTCTAGGATTTGAGCAAAAATCGCGCCTCGAAAGACATATTCAAAGCTCACATCCGCCTAGAGCACCTTCTGCAGCTGATGTTGAAAAAATATTAGCTGGAATTAAATATCCTAAAACAAAGAAAGAATTAGAACTATATTCATCACAGAAATCCTTTATAATAGGAGAAGAGGTGCTTAAATTGATACAATCTCTTCCAGACCGTACTTACCGAAATGCTGCTGAAGTAGCAATAGTATTATGTGAAAGCAAGAGTGGAAAAAAGAAGAGAGATCAGCAGAAAAAGTAGAATCTACAGAAACACCAATTAAGAAGTAAGGAAGAGCAGAAGCTTCAACAAAAAATCGAATATGAGTTGATTGATGGAAATGCATCTATAGGCTTTCGATTAGCCTAAATTTCTATTACGTAAACTTATGATTGCGGCGCCCGCTCCGGTACAGTTTACATGTTATACTGTTGGTATCATCCACCGTCAGAGTTGCAAATAGATGACAGATCTTTTTTTCTAAAACTGGATGTAATCTTTTTAATGATTCCGCTCATCTTTAGTTTGTGGAAGATTTTTCTGTTTTTATGGTAGAGGTTTATACCTCTAACCTCCCACTTGTGCAGGTATTGTAAATTCATCGACTATAGGTTGTGAAGGTGCTATACCGTCTACCTTTGTTACCTCTACTTTTATGGAATACGGCGTAGGTTCTACCAGTATAGGTCCTTCTATATGGTATGTTCCTGTAATATGACTGTTAAGATCTGGGCCATATGTTGTAGTCTCAATTGTAGACGTTGACATTGCGCTGCTTGCTATTGCATTGGTATTATTAGCAACGTTGCCACCAGTCGTATTGTTACTAGCATTGGTGCCTGGGCCAACTCGCATTGCTAGGTTTAGTTTATTTACTGGTATAATTTCCAGATCCAGTATGCCATCAATATCTCCAAATTCATGAGTGTAAACTGGTCCAGTTGAGTTGGAGATCGTAACATTGTAGGTTAGTTCTAATGGCGGAGGCAGGGAGATTTTCTTTGGAATAAAGGATAACACTACTCGTCCTAGTTCACTAATGTTAAATGGTAGATCCCCGCCTATTCTCATATCCATATTCTTTCCTCGCTCCATGAGATCTCCTACATTAATTTGTCCCCGGTGTGAGGGATTGAACTCATCATAGTAAGATATGTTCCAGGTTTTGTAAACGTGAATACAGAAAATCCTCCTGGAGGTATCACACCTGAATCAAATCGCTCTCCGCCAGGTGCTATAGTCTTTAGAACTGGCTCCAGAAGTGGAGCGAGAACTGGGACTGGAAATGATCGTCCTTGTTCTGACTCATTTGTTAGTGCAGTCACTGTATGCTCAGCTGAATTATCATTAAACCAGACGACAGTCATACCGGCTGATATTGATACGTTTGCAGGATCATAACCTGTACCAGTTCCAGCTGCGCCAAAAGGAATTCTAATTGCATATGAAGGCTCATGCTCTAATGCAGAAGGTAAAGGAAGATTATACTGAGTATGAAAAGCAAGTGACGAACCAGCAGAGTATTGGAGAAGCTACTACGAGTGCAGCGACTATAGCCACTATTGAATTTCTTAAAAGAGCTATTGTTGAAATCTTTACGCCATGCGTATTTTTACAGCAAAAAGTTGAAGTCATAATGGTTACTGTTTACAAATTATTTATATATTTTCTACAAACACATTAAAAGTTTTTTAAAGATATCGAACATTACTATATGGAATAACAGTAGTAAGTTAATCATTTGACTAAGATACACATGGAATTCATGCTGCCGTCTATCAATTGTAGATAACATGTGTCTGCACAATGTTTTTAAAGTCATTTATGGTTGTAGTATTCTAAATCTATAGACAAATGATAATCATTAGCGACTCTTCCCTTCTTATGCGTAAGACGGTCATCTGAGTTTCAATCAGATCATTGGATCTTTAAGATACAAAGTACTCTTACGTCGAATAATAGATTTTCAAATAAATACTCCATACTAATTCAGGGTCCAATTTCTACCTTATATTATTAAGCTATTATTCTTGAAAGTGCGGGAGCTAAAATAGGATTAAGATCTACTTCAACAAGCCCTCTTATTCCAGTAACTTTAGGTATAGAATTTGTAGCGACTATTTTAGCCACTCCTGCAGCTTTAATACGTTCAAAAGATTCTTCCGTCATCAGTGCATGAGTGCACATCGCGATGATGTCTCTACAACCATCTGACTTTAGTATTTCTGCTGCCTTCATTAGTGTAATCCCAGTACTAATAATGTCATCAACCAAAACAACATCTCGTCCACTAACGCGATCCCTATCAATGGATGAGCCGTAATCAATGAATACCTCTCCTGTTTTCCTATCTCTCAATTTTTTCATACACATAACATCACTACCTAATATGTAGGCGAATTTTTGTGCTCGCTCGAATCCACCTACATCTGGCGATACGGTGATCGAATTATCTCTGTTCATCCCAAGTATTGCTTTGGCATAATTGGCCAAGAGCGGTACTGCAGAGACATTGATAGAATCCATCGTTCTCTTGAAATACGTTAGCGCACGTAAACTATGGATGTCTACTGTTACTATGTGTCTAGTACCAAATGTCTTAAACAATTTTGCCATCAATTCTATGGTTATCACTTCACCCTCGAGAAATGCTTTATCCTGGCGTGCATACGCCATATACGGTACAACAATAACGATATCCTTTGCAGAATCATCAACACATTTCTTAAGTATCATTAAAGTCTGGAGTATGTATCTATCAATTTGTGGTGGACAAATAGACTGAACTAATATGCATGTTTTGTTTTTAAGATTCTCTATAATTCTTATTTTGCTTTCACCATCAGAAAATATGTGCAACTCAGGATAAATTATGCTTAAGCCCATGGAATTCGAAATTTTGATGCTCAAATCTCTGGATGATGGTCCTGCTATTACTATTGCTGATGATAATAAGGATTCTGGGTGGGGGTGTGATTCAGCAGCTTTTCTCGTTTCCATACCCTCCTCCATTTAGATTGATATTTTCTCTCGAAAGTCTTGTTTATAAAAGTGGCTCCATATATGTATGCATACATAACTAAAAGATGATGTTAAGTTGTTGAACGTTATAATATAAATGGAACTTTTTCATGCTTGTTTACTCGAACAAAGGCCTTAATTTATTTAGATGGATGGTATTGCTCCTTTTTGAATAGTGAAGCTTTGCTCTATTTTTGTTCTCTCCGAAGCTGCAACATCCGCATATATGTTTCATATGCGAACTCCCTACCGGTTGAATCTACCGGATTAATCTCAAGACGTACACAATGGCTATAATCCTCAATCCAGACGACCTAATTATAAATAAACCAGGTAAGCCCACTAGTTTTCTTCTCACTCCTCAGCCCAAGTTTGAAAATGACTAGTTTTTCACTTATGGGCATATATAATGCCCGAATTGTCCATCTAGCTCAATATTGCTTTATTGTTCAATTTGTAGCAATGATTTAAGTCCGGTAGACATAATGTTACTAATCGTAATATGCAATTTTATATTTTCACCTGCTCATCGAAAACAGTTGTTTTTATCATTACTTTTCTAGTAGAATTTAGGTTTTATCTGCGGATTTTTCTTTTTGCATTGCACTAGTTCTTCAAGAGTAGGACTTGCTGGTCTCTCTAGTTGCCTTTATTGTTCCCGACAGATTAGCATAAATCAATGACTCGATATCAGCATTCCCCAACAGTTTCATCGCCGCAAAGGTTCCAATAAATGCATCACCTGAACCTGCTGTATTCATTATTCCAGTAGTGTGGCTGTGATCATCAGTAGTATTCATTTTGACAGTTGATATTGATATGACCCTCTTCTTATCAGCAAGAATGCATCCATCTTCTCCTAGCGTAATTATTACTTTCATTTCTTCGTTACTCTTTAAAAGAACCTCCGATGCTGTAATAATGTCATCATCATAACCACCCGTTAAGGATTTAAATTCAGACTGATTAAGTATCAGATAACCTGTTTTTTTGAGAGCAGCGTAAGTTCGGCTGGACTGACGATAAAGTACCCGTGATCGGGCAAGGTACATGGATGATTGAAGGCAGCCCCGGATCCGAGCGGCTCGCGATTGCAGGGCTGCGATTAGGACTTGACTTAGGAC
>JBKPHJ010000419.1:0-4075 GCA_046729835.1 Thermoproteota archaeon | reverse complement strand
CTACTATCATATCAAAGCTACGGATATTGGCTGGAAGTGCGACTGCAGCGATTACAAGTTTCGTGGCGTGAAATGCAAGCATATTTTCGCCGTCGAATTTAGCTACGCAATTAGAGAAACAGTTAGACAAGAGATTGTTATTCAGCAGATAACCGCTAACTCTTGTCCACAATGTAGATCTCATAAACTGGTAAAGCATGGGATCCGACATAACAAGTACGGCGATATTCAGAGATTTGGTTGTAAAGCATGTCATAAAAGATTTACAATCAACATTGGCTTTGAAAAGATGCACGCTACCCCACAGATTATTACGGAAGCGATGCAGCTATACTTCAGCGGCGAATCATTTAGAAACGTGAAACAGTTCTTGCGACTCCAACGCGTTTATATAAGCCATGTTGCCGTATACAAATGGGTTAATAAATACGTTCAATTGATGCAAACTTATCTAGATAAGTTAAAACCACAAGTTGGTAACGCATGGCGAACTGACGAACTCTATGTTAAGATTCGTGGTAACATGAAATATCTTTATGCATTAATGGATGATGAGACTAGATTCTGGATAGCTCAGCAAGTAGCAGACACCAAATTCACAGCGGATATCAAACCGCTATTTAGAAAAGCGAAAGAGATTACTGGCAAAAGACCAAATGCGCTAATCAGTGACGGAGCTAGAAATTATAACGAAGTTTTCAAAGACGAGTTTTTCACTCGAAGACTTCCGAGAAGTAAACATATTCGTCATATTAGACTGCAAGGGGATCACAACAACAATAAGATGGAACGACTCAACGGCGAAGTTCGAGATCGAGAGAAAGTAATGCGGGGACTGAAGATAGCCGGCACGTCTGTCTTACCCGCATATCAAATCTACCATAATTTTGTTAGACCACACGAGGGTATCGGAAATGTAACTCCGGCCGAGAAATGTGGAATTAAAATCGATGGAAAGAACAAATGGGTGACGATAATCCAAAACGCAAAAAGTGAGAAGCAAAATGATTAGACGATGCTCGAAATGCCAGCAGGGCACTATGTATAGTGAGACTGGAGAAATCCCAAGAGAAATACCACTTCCAATATTGGGTGCTATCTCTTTTTCAATTGAACGTTTTATACCAGAGATTATGCGGAGTTATCGCAAATACACTGTCTTCATTTGTGATACGTGTGGTAATCTGGAATTCGCTGTGAGTCGATCGTAAGATGAAAAGAAAAGCGTAACAGTTTTTTGGGAGATATTAAGTATATTGAGCAATATGATGGAAGATATCCGTCTGTGGCTAATGAATATTGGCGCTGCCATCAACGTCTATTCAATCGTGATGGGAAAAAAAGATCTGCTGATGAAAAAAGACAACAACATTATGAACTACTAAATACGCGTATTTTTATTCCATTGAGAGATATGGAGTTATCCGTTAGAGATCCCAATAATTATCAAGACGGGCTCAAGTTGTCATATGGTGTCTCGCATTTACAAGCTTTGCCCGACTATCCGTCCGCTAGGGAGCATATGGATCACGATATATCTAAAGAAGTGCTAAGACCCGAGCAACTAGAAGAACAAGTTAAGAAGTTAAACTCTGATATCGATGACTATTTTAACAATCAGATTAGAAATATTGTCTCGGAGCTACTCCGTTCAAAGTTCAATGATATTACAATTACCGAAACGGGTGAAGAGCTCCCATACTACACCATATCGTTTTATGGTCTTATACCCAAGCTACAAGCTATATGCTTGGTTGGGAGATGGGATAGATTGTTGCTGTCGGTTTGGACTGAAGTAGTTGCTACTGCATTTCTTATTTGAACTCCAATATTAGCGAGAGAACGACTAGACAGAGTGAAAAAATGTGAATCAATGTTATAATTATTTGCTGATGACGTACAAATAATATCATCAAAAGAACTAGTGTCTAGATCTTTAACTTTGTCTTTATCGTCGTTAATAGTACTAGAGACGCCACTACCACCAGAAGAATATTTCGCAATATCTTGTATTTCAGATTTTGTATAATCTTTTAACGGATACATTGTAAAATCTTGAATTGGCACTAACAGTTTGCGAGATCATCAACTTCATCACAGTATGGCTTATCTTGTTCTTGTTCTTGTTCTCTTTACTATCTCCACAATCCAATGGGTCAGTTACTTCTGACCCATTTTTACTGGATACAATCCAGTATCTTCACTATAATCATATCTGTCCCACAACACCATCCAGAGTCGTCATCATCGGTAGTAATGTTTGTTCTTCACTCTCAGTCAGTTCGCACTGGTAATTAGTACTTCCAGCGTCCCAGAAATAGCATTCTTCTGTTATGTAGTCTTGATAACTTCCCTCACATTTTGGAAAGTCGATCTGAGTTTTCTAACTCTTGTTCTAGCTCTTCTGGTGATAATTCTTCTAGTGGCTCTCATTACTGCCGTCGTCGTTACTGTTATCTTCTCCCGGTCTACCAGCATAGTCCCAAGCTTGTTGTTTTTGCTCATCTTGTTCTTGTCATTCTTCTGGGTCTTCTGAATCGTATGTGTAACCATCATCTTCAGTTGTTTGTGCATACGCTGATACGGGAGTCGATGTTGTCATGGTTGCTGCCATCACAGCTATAAAAGCATAAGATACTGCCTTCTGAATTTTGTTCATTTTTTATCCATCCGTTGCTGATTCACATATGTCTCTTGTATTACCTTCTACCGACATGCAACCATCTATGAAACCATCCAAGTATGCTTGATCGCCAGTTGCTTCATCTCCACAATGATCATATGTTGCGTCATTAAATGGGCCATTTTGTCCCATCTTTAAAGCCTGCATCTCTGCAACTGTCGTTCCAACTGTTTCCGGCACGTGAATCTGTCGCTGTCGTTAGTGTAGTGCTAATAGTGTTGCAACGGAAGATATTGTCTTTAACATCTATGTCTCACAACCTATGCCATCTCCTTCACGGTCGAATCCATGCGGATCGGGTGGTACAACTCTGAAATTTTTGTCTGTAATTTCATCACAATTCAGGTCTGGTGGTGGAGATGCTATGCACACATCTGAGTATGAAGCATCACATTTTTGATCCTGCCTATCATTGTCGGATGAAGCGTTTAGTTTTATAGATATGGTTACAGCAGCGGATAATATAACCGATAGTCCGAGTAAAATCATAAGAGCTAGATGTTCCACACGTTTTTCTTATGGTGCAATCTCATTAATCACTTCCAAAAAGACATTTGCATTTGTTGCCATTTCATCTCTTCAAGCTCTTCTGACCATGTGTGAGAAGAATAAGTCGTGAAGAGTATAACTACTACTCCAACGACGATCGCTGGAACAACAACTAAACCGGCTCTCTGAACGTTATCTACTAGTCACAATCTCTCCAATCTTCTTTCTGTGATCCATCTTTACACGGATATAACCCCGTATTCTCATCATAGTCTTTTCTGTCCCAACAGCTTCCCGTTTCACCCGGTTGCATTTCATCACAGTATGGTTCTCCTTGTACTTTAGTGGTTGTATTCATCATTTGTGTCGAAAATACGATAATCAAACTGAATGCGAGAACGATCAGATACATGCTTTTGTTGTTGACACTTGCCAGTTGTCTTCTCATATATTGGTGAAATCAGTTTATTTGAATATAAATAGTTTAGTTATGTATGTTAGTGATAAATCTGTATGTATCCATATACTACTTTTTAATTCGAAATACGAATTCTGGGCAAATAGATGAGATGATGGAAAAGCATAAGATTGCTATGACAACCACTTCAAATGTGGCTCAAATTCTTCATCTTGAATAGTTGAGAGTTCAAAAGTCGCGTAGTCTTCTCCCGTAATGAAAACTTGCTTTCTATAATAATTTCTAGTACAATATTCAGCACTGTAAATATAAACAAATTTACTGCATATTTCTGATGTCCCAAATATTCGAAGATTATGCAAGACAATTCTGTGTTCGATGTACGGATGTCGGACTTGACTGTAATTATGTGATTCTCGGAAAGACCAAAAAGAAAACCATGGACAAGGCTGCCACACACATGTTTGAACATCACGCTATAAATC
>JBKPHJ010000418.1:0-21884 GCA_046729835.1 Thermoproteota archaeon | reverse complement strand
TTCGTAATAAGAAAGTATACTAAAACTACTGATGATAAAAACAATTTGAATAGCAACTAGGATTCCTATTTTTAGGCCAATCTTGGAACGTATAAATTTGAAAATATTAGCGTCATGCTTCAATATTAATAAAATGTATATTGTGAAGGATATATTTCAATGTATAAGAACAACAAAAACTCTAGTCGACAAACTGGAACCATAAAAATACAAAAAATAGGCAATTTGATTCTCTAAATTGGAGGTACAATGATTCGTCCTCACCATGACATTTTAAGAAAGTGCTTTCTCACAGGTATCGGAACCTGTCCGTCCACCAAGTCGTAAGACGGTTACGGCCTCCTTCATCGTTCAAAGGAAATATAGGAAATTATCTTACACCTGTTGTACTATGTTGCATCTTAAGCAAAGTTTTACTATAAGAACTACATATTTGATGTCACTATTTGCTTTGGTAAATGGACTTGCGATATCAAAAAATAGTTTTGTCATATTAATTACTATTACAGTTACAGCAATTGTCCTCTCTATCATTTCATACCAATATTTCAATTCTATTTCTTCCAAGGTTGTTGATATTGCCACACAAGAGATAAGATCAAATGCTTTAATTCAAGATCACGATCTGTCAAGGATATTAGCAAATCGTCTGGAAGCTATAATACCTCTTCTACGAACGTTGGCTGATGCTCCTGCGGTACAAAACAATGAATATCAAAGGGCACGTGTGATAATTGACAACAGACAAAACTACACAAATGATCTAACCGATTTCTATATGTGGCTTGACAAAGATGGTAAGATAGTGTGGATTAGCAACATTAACTCTACAGCATACCAACAGTACAAAGGCTTTGATCTAAGCTATAGACCATACTTCACGGTGGCAAAGAATAGAGGCATAGAATATTATAGCAGTGTTATCGAGTCAAATGATAAAGTTCCTCGATTTTACTTATCTTATCCAATTTTGAGCAAACAAGGAGGCGAATACAAAAATTCGACTGTAAAGGAGGGATCATTCAAAGGCGTAGTAGTTGCAGGTATAAGAACTACTGTATTAGGCGATCTCCTAAAAAACCAGCTCTTTCCACAGTTTAATGGTAATATTGGATTACTAGATAGAAATGGCTTGATATTGTATGCTAGTAATCAGTCGTATATCGGCGAAAATATCTTTGGAAAAGAATTTCAATCAATACTTTCATCACTGCTTTCTGAAAAGTCGCATAATGAATTAAATGAAGCTCTGAAAACTTCGCTTAATAGTAAAGGCGGTAGTAATTCAATAGATGTTGTTTCTAAACAAGGTACAATAAACACAACAGCATATACACCAGTACTTCTAAATGGAACAAATTTTTTGTCTTTGTATATTGCCGTTCCCCACAATCTTGCTGGTGATGTAGCCGCTGCAGTTAGCGAGCAGAAGAACTTTAGCATATTGATCATTGCAATTATAGGTTCAGTAGCATCTCTCGTTGCTTACCTAGTTCTTATATGGAACAAGAGATTGCATACTATGGTAAATAGTAGAACTAGAGAGCTAAACAAGGCAAATAAAGAATTGGCATCAGCCTATCAACAACTAAAGGTACATAATAAAACACAGAAGGAATTTATTAACGTAGCAGCCCACGAATTGAGAACACCTATTCAGCCAATTATTGGCATTATGGACGTTCTTCTCTCTAGAGTAAAGGATGCTGAACAACAAAAGTTATTTGAAATTGTGATTAGAAATGCGAAAAGACTTCAGCGACTATCAGAAGATATTCTAGATGTTACAAGAATTGAAGGTCATACTTTAGATGTTAAGAAGGAAGTATTCAATATTAATGATATAATTATTGCTACATTACAAGAGTATAGAAGTCAAATTGAAAGAAACGCTAAAGCGAATAACCGAAATCTAGAAATCTCCTTCGAGCCAAATGTAGACAGTTTCTTTGTTCACGCAGATAAGGGGAGAATAACTCAGGTTATTAGTAACTTGATAGATAATGCAGTTAAATTTACACCACAGGACAATGGAGCTTTGAACATTTCTGTATCATATGGAAGTGAAGATAATAGAAGAGAAGAAGGCAATAGGAATATTATAGTTAGCATAAAGGATAATGGTTCTGGTATAGATCCTGAAATAATGCCAAAATTATTTTCGAAGTTCACTACTAAATCTTTTTCAGGTACTGGATTAGGATTGTATGTTTCTAAAAATATCATAGAAGCTCATGGAGGCAAGATATGGGCCGAAAATAATGAGAATGAAAAGGGCGCTACATTTTACTTTAGTTTACCAAGTGTCAGGCGCCATCTATCGGGAATGTAGAGCCAGATGGTGGAACACAAGTCACAGGCACTTGAAGGTGCAGTGATTGGTTAGATCGTACTCTAATTAATATATAGGAGATTACGTCATTTAGGTCGTTTAGTCCTAAACTACTTTAATCCACAACTACTCCCCCCATACATGGATCATTGGTTGCTTCATGTACGGAAGCATTATCAGAAATTACTACTACGGTAGCTTTACCACTGCAACTGATGAAAGTACCTTGGCACGATGTGATGATATTATTGTCGAATTTAGGAATACATGTAACTCTACAGCGAACATAATGGGTGGTTGTGCTGACGCTACATATGACAAATACATTGTGGACAGAGGGCTATCAGATCTGCTCTCTGAGGGGGGTTGAATCCAAGAGAAGGTCTAAGAGACGACTACAATCAATTGGAGGAGTTCTATGAGTCGTATCTTTGATTAGTGAAGTAATAAAACTGAGTCTTTGATTAGTGAAGTAATAAATCTGCTGCTCATTTTCAACTGAATCCGGAACAGGTACTAGGGATACCATTAACTCGTCTAGACCTGCAACTAGAAGTTCTCTCAGTCGTGCAGAAACCATTGCTTCATTTCCAGAGATTAGTAAAGCTTCGACTAGCTCATCTGGTACACTCTGATCAGAAGTTATCTGAAAGCCTGCGCTTCGTTTTCCTCAATTACTTCCATTTGTGAAACACGGTATTTATCTGGGATGTACGTAACCGTCACTGCGAATAATTCTGCTTTGTAATTTCTTGCAATTTCAATGGCATATTCGGCTGCTCTAAAGGAATGATCTGATCCGTCTATACCAACAAGCATCTTTGAAACTGTATGTCTCATCCTATACTCGTTCTTATGACGGTATTTATTTAAGGTTGGTATGCTAGATTCTAATTGGCGTGAAGTGAAGCAGCATACAGTCCTTCAAAAGAATCTAATTCTATCTCACTTCTTTTCCAAGATTCTCAAAATATATCCCAGATATCCCTTCTGCATTGTAGCTACTTTTATATAGATATATACTGCGATCTGTAGACGTTGATCTTAGAGTTTCCACTCTTGAAAACAATCAACGACGATTCTCAGGCTTCAGGAAAATTGTTGGGTGCATTAATTGTATTGAGATATGCCGGCATTGACAAAAACTTGCTAATAGAAATGAATGACTTAAGCTCACGAGCATTCCCATATAATCCCGCAAGCAGCTGAAAGTCCTTCGAATCCACTACCACTTAGTTCGAGACCAGCTTGAATATAAAATTCCCTAAATCGAAAGTTGGACCTAACGTGAACTTAAATGCAGCGCTACCGAAGGAATCCTACGCAAAAAATTGAATCTGCAAAAAGTGCGAAGGAAATTGTAAGGATTTAACTCAAGAGGCAAAAGAGATTGTAAATGATCCAACTTTGATTTCAAACTCTCGTGAAATAGTCCTTTTTAGTTGATCCTAATTTCTATTAAGTCCTAGGTACAAAAATAGATACAAAATACATTAGATTCTTCTAGTACTTATATTAGTCATAAATAAGTATAGATATCATCAGTAATAAAATGGAATAAGAGATGCCAAAACAACTTAAACATAGGTCTAGATCCGAGGTAATCTCATCTATTCTCGAGGCGACTAACGGCAACAGAGCCCGAGTGACAGAGATCCAATTCAAGACGTATCTATCATACAACCTACTAAAGGAGTATCTAGTCCAGTTGATCCAGAGTGACCTTCTTGAGTATATAGAAGGGGAAAGGACTTTTAAAACAACCCCTAAAGGAATGCAGGTACTGCAGACTTTTAACAAAATGGACGAACTATTGATCAGGAATCGTCAGATTTAGTTGGTGTAACATCTAGTTTGTTGTTAATCGAGTATGTAATCCAATAATCTGATCTTTTGCGCGCAAAAACTCGTTAAACAACGCAGAAAACTCTTATTCAATTGTGTTCTCTTAGTACTTACAAAAGAACTTGCAGTATTACATAGGATGTTCTGGATGGTCTTATTCATCCTGGCAAGGCCCATTCTATCCCAAGGGTATTGATAATCCCAAATGGTTTAACTATTACTCTAGAGTCTTTGATTATGTGGAGATTGACTCTAGTTTCTATAGGATTCCTGGTTCTCTGATTAAGGCCACTGAATTCATGGCCAAGAACTGGTACAAAAGAACTCCACAAAACTTCCGGTTTACTGCAAAATTCCCTAGGTCATAACCCATGATAAGAGACTAAGAAACATCGATGAAGACCAACTCGATTATCCTAATATTAGGAATCTTATCCGTATAATGCAATAGTCGATAACACAACAGTAGATTCCTCGTATCCATTAGTTCATCTAGTAATCCCTGAAGAGTTTCATCTCCTGCAGGGTTAGCAACCTCTAAAATAGGTCTACGGAAAACAAGTTTCTACTCCATTAGGAATAACATGGAAAAAGCTGCAGTCTCTTTAACTCTGTCAATCTTAGTCGGCAATATGGTGACGCCTCCGTACGCAAGTTCGAATCAAGATGGAGATGGAATAGCATGCTAGAGTTAGCTGTCCTATTGATTGCAATATCAACAGTACCAACAGTATATGCAACGGTATTTGCAAGTGAGATATTAAGCACAGGCGATTGTGACATTTCCCATGATTTCATCGAATTAAAAGATCCCAGTAAGAGTAAGAGATCCCTCTAATAACTATTATTTCAAGTTCTACGGACTGTAAAACATAAATACTTAATTATTGATCATACTTAGCGAAGAATATAATTGCCTAGGAGAAATGATACTAACTACCAATTAGACGCGTATTATGATATGAGATATATGCAGTATTTTACTCGCTATAGATTCGTTCAAGGTCTATCAAAATATAATGAAGACGATACGGCGTTCGAACGGGAGGAAATGCATAAAGTGATGGAAAAAGATTACCATCGCCAAATCCGGAAGATCGAAGTAAAACGAGCAGAAGGAGACGACGATACGAAACCATTGAGAGTCATTTCAAGGAGTGTTCAGGCATAATGATAATGATAATAATAGGATGCATCTCAATAAGTAAGTAAATATTTACTCGCTTAAACCTCTCATATGAAATATTGTTGATCAGTAACATGTCAGCTCTACAATCAAACCGTCATCCCATCCATATTTTGTACTCATCAGCTTCGAAATTGCGGCCGTCAATTCAGGCTCCTTGTCTTGATCAATTATTCGTGCAGTACCCGTAAATGTAATATGGTTTACTGTAAATGAAACTCTTGGATTGTGAACTATATTTTGGATCCAATGCGCACGCTTTCGAAGTTCTGACATTATGTAATATCTTTCATTAGACTGCACAAACCAAATTTCGACCTGATGTCGTTTCCCCGATTTCCATCCTGCAGTACTAAGATCCAAGAACGGTGATGGGTTAATCAATTTTGTATCTTCTAACATCTTGATCGGGAAAAATACCTTGCCAACGCATGTGCATGAATTGCTAGCTCTTTTTTGGTATCAGACATGTATTTTTTGTATCGAATTTGGAAATATATAAATGGGTGAGTTTACAAATTATATAAATTTCAGACCTATCTTAATAGATTTAGAAATGTTGATGATTCATTTAGCGAACTGAGATACGCCATGGCAGCTAGAAAAAACCCAATTATAGCTACTATTTTGATGATCTCCATTGGTAGAGGTAGAGTATAGAGGCAGACAAAGCAATGTTATTCTTACTAGCCAAGGAGAAAGTACTTTAAAGATTTTTGGCTAAAGACCATTTGAAGTCTGACGCAAAAGTACATTTGAAATTGATCAATTAAAAGACAATTATTCAAATTCTACATACAGTTAAACTTAAAATGACACAAAGAACACTCCAAGGTAAAAGATTGGATCTCAAACAATGGAATAAATTAGATGAGCTCATCTATATTGCAGAAACTGATGAGCAATATAGGCAGTATGCTGGTTTTGGTTATAGTGAAAAGCTAATAGAGTACCTGTCACAAATGAGACTATATAATTCACGGATCTTTCTTGATAATTTCAGTGCACCAAGAAATTTACTTCTGTGGGCAGCAAAAAATATCGCTTATTCAAAAACCAAAAGACTTGAGCTGAAATTACATAACGGTGCATATATCTGAGTTTTATGATGTTGATATTTACCCTTAAATGGTATCCATTCTAGATCAAAACTTGCAGAGTTACGTACCTCTTTTCTGTAACTCTCGATTTTTGGAAGCCTTTTCTTAGAAATAACATTAGCTTTAACTAGAGGGGACACGTCTACCCAATTCCTTCTTGTGTCTTTTCGTACTCTTGATTATCTACCATTAACTGATTGTAATTCCCCAAGCCCAAATTCTTCTCATATGAGCATCGCTATGATGTCTTTGAAGGGGGTTTTCCTAACCTACATACCTATTTTTTGAGATAACAGTGAAGAGCTCTAATCTCCTGATTGGGGGAATGCGCAGTCTAAAACAAAGATACGATATTGGTCAGTTATTAACGCAGGCTTCTTATTTATCATTCCATTATGTATCAAATCTACAGTCTTCGCAAGTCCTCTTTTTTCGCTTCTGCTTGTTCTGTTTTAACGTCCTTTTTAATACCACCGTTTAAACGTCCTAATGCTTCGGCGGTGATAGATGCGCTTGGTTCGTACTAAGACGTACTCTTTATTTTTGTTATTGGCGTCTTAGACTTAAGCTGGTGTGACACTTCGTAAGAACTAGACTTGGCAAGAAGCTTTGTCTTCTCCTTTCTTACTTGACGATATAGTTAAAGCTAAATTTCGAGGAACGAATATAGTTATTTCTAAAAGCCAAAACCGACTGGAGGTTTAGATAGCTATGAGTAGTATAGTAGTCATATGACTAGTAGCAGCTCTTTGCAGTGTTATAACATCTCTTTGTGATACTTGCTAAAAGGAACTAGAATGACAAACATGTTCCCTCCTCGAGCTTCGGACTGGATGTGTTGAAGCTCGATTTTTGCCAATAGGTCTAAAACACAGCGTTTGGGTCTTCATCACGCCAATGGTTGTCGCGGCCTGTACTGTCAAGATCATCTATAAGTTTCTCTAATTTGTTGCTTGTCTCGCTTGCCGGCTGTTTCCTTATTTCTCTTATAATCTCAGTTTAATGAGATTGTTACTGCATCAGTAAGACGAGGTATGGATCGCAACCAGATCAATGTCTTGCTTATCTATACAAAAGACGATGAGCCAAATTTAAACGTGGGAATTATTCCATGGTCGGAGTGGATTGCTCGTGAAACCTCACAATCGGTCGCGGCTCCAGGTGGTGGTGCGTAGGTGTTTATTTTCTATGCCCATACAGAATTTCAATTTTTCGCATCCTCGTTTGAAAAATAATCTATGCCCTAAAGAGAGAGTTGTTATCCCGGGAAAGAAATCCAAGCAATTCGAAGGAGGTAAATAGTTGAACCAGCTTGTTCATAACTGATAACCTTTGTCTGAAGAATTTTTTTCTAAGGTTAGGATAGATATAGAGGAGCAAAAGAGAGTACTTTCGACGTTCGCTACACGCACTGATGTTTCACAGAATGATAGGGCTATATTGTTAAAAGCAGAGTATTATTTGCTTAGACTGAGCCGTGTTCTCTATGTAAACAAGATTAATTCTGCACTCTTTAGAATAAGGGAATCCCAAAACGCATTTCCTGAGTTGCACGGCACAACAAGGAGTCTTCCTTTGAGGAATCACTACCAGGGAATAATAAGGTTGTTGGCTACGATACAATCTGAGTTAGTCCCTATTTCTGTTGATAAAAATGGTGAGAATGTTGACAATAAGCTGTATTGAATGTCAATGCAGATTTCATCTTAATTTTTACGATGCATATGTTATTACCTATGTCACTACAGTAGATGAATTCGATGATGGTCTACCAGTGCCCAGTGATTCTCTCCCTTAGTCTTTCTTGTTGCTCTCGAGTCTGCTCAAGATGACGCTTTAGCCTATCTCTAACTTCCGGTATTATACTTTCGGATAATCTTCTTGTTTATGGTTTATGTGTTAAATAAGGATTATCCGATGTTCAAAGAGGAATACCATCGATCTAGTAATGAGCAAACTTCTTTTCTTACCAATAATGCAATTACAGATGTTCCTACAAATGTCGCACTCCAGTATAACCATAGATTGTCTAGAACTCCAGAAATAAATGCTGTAACTAATGAATGAGCAGGATTCATTGATGCTCCAGATATGAACGCAAAAAAGAATATATCAAGTCCGACTATTCCGCCAATGACAAGTCCGCCGCGCGTTAGTAAAGACTACCACCACTATTTCAGAATTCATGCCCCTCTTCTTCCTGGACTATACACTATCATAATCTGACAAAAGTGCAGATATCTGAATTTTCATATTAACAACCTGCTATAATGTATTCGACAAATACCCTATGAGCCAAAAAATCGAAACAATTTATTTATTTATGCTTTGTCTTGAATAAATTTAAAGCCCAATTTTATTGAAAGTTCCGCCTTCTCTAGTTCTTTGCCGATGTACACAGCGTGGCTTAATTGTGTAATCCAACCATTATCGATAATTGTGCAATAAATACTTCTTGCGTCTTCACCTTCGATAACTCTTAGAAGTTTATTATCATACGAATATTGCTCGACTACTATTATCTTGTTCTTTGGTTGCGATATGATTACGAAGTAACCTGCCTTATCCATCTCAACTTTGTGAGACTCTTTAGGGTGAATGATTGTTACAGGTGCTGGTAATGATGACGATTTTGCGACTTCATCACAGAAATATTCAGTATCAGAACAGCCACAAATATCAGAGATATTCTTTGATATATCTTGTTCCTTAATGCTCTTAATAATACTTTCTACATCTTCATTTCCTATCATATCAATTATCTTTATCTGTTTTCTAAACCTGTTTACTTCTTCCATAGTCATGTTCCTGAGAACAGGTAGTTTGCCTCTAGAACCTATTACCTTCATATTTGTGTCAACACCATTTTTCCATAATGCTAGCAATGTGTTTCCACTATAATGACCCACTGAATCCTTTCCTGCTAGAATAAGAAACTTAATCGTAGAATTGGATGTTACATTTTTAATAACCTTTTCAATTCCAATATTTTCTGTTTCAGTTTTACCCACTATACAGAGTTCTTTTGGTCTGTTTTTTGCTAAATTCTCTGCAAGTTTCACACTTGCTAGTGTGGATACAGCAACAGGACAAATTGGACCTTTACACGAAGCAGAAAACTCTCCTAGTATGGGAAACCACATTTTCCCACCATTAATATTATACAATCTATCAAATGATGATTTAGTTTTGATAGTCTTTCTAGATAGCAAGGCTTCATTAAACGTATTCATTGCTTCTGCAGGAAAACAATATCTACACCCCAGGCAAGAATACTTAATTGCCTCCATCTGGTCTAACCATTGTTCAATTTTCTTAACTAAATCAGAAGAACCCTTAGTCTCTGATGTTTTAAGTGAAATTCCAACATTTTTTAGAGTATCGTTCATGCATCCGCATTTTCTACATTTACTAAGCCGCATACCATTTTCAAGTTCAGATTCTATTTTGCTAAGTGGATTATTATTATCTATTGTTTTCATTAATCTGTTACTTTTTTCTCCATAATATTTCAGTTGTTACGAATTTTTTTCGTATTGCCAAAGCAACGATTGAGGTGCCAATAAAAGTAGCAGACCAATAAAGCCATAAATTGGAAAATACGCCTGAAACTAATGCAGGAGCCAGGGAACGGGCAGGATTCATTGATGCTCCAGATATAAATGCAAGAAAGAATATATCGAGTCCGACTATTCCGCCAATAGCAATACCTCCAAATCCCCTCATTCCTTTCGTATATACAACTACTGCAATTACAGCCATCAATAATGCAGATGCTAATACCTCAATTCCATATATCATAGGCAGTGGAAATGCATAATTAGGTGAGTTTGCACCTAGATTAGCTTCATTTCCAATTATAGACATTACAAACAAGCTGCCTAACAATGCACCCAAAATTTCTGCTGTGAAATAGTATACAAGTTGTAGTTTTGTAATATGTTTAGTAATCAGAAACCCTAATGTTACTGCCGGGTTAAAGTGAGCCATAGATACCTTGCCAAATAAATATACGCCTGCTGTTACTCCTATGAATGGAAGAAATGCTATAAAGGGCATACCTAATATCCCATTGAATTTGGCATCTATTACCACTGCGCCTGTAGCTAAGACTACTACGATGAATGTTCCTATTACTTCTACAATGAACTTTTTTTGATTTAATGTAAGTTTATCTATTATTTTCTTCTTCAGCGACAGAAATGTCTGTTGCAAGTTCTTGAATTCTCCTTTCTATCTCATCTCTTATTTCTCTGACTTCTTCAATTGATTTGTTTTTAGGGTCTCCTATCCCCCAATCAATTACTTTAGGAATAAACAACGTGGGACAGAAATTCTTTTCCATACAACCCATATTGATGATCTTATCTGAATTTCTTATCATATCCTCTGTGAGGTCTTTAGATCTTTGTTTGGATATATCTATTCCAATCTCATTCATTACCTGTATTACAACCGGGTTAATCTGGGATGTCGGTTTGGTCCCAGCGCTTAATGGTTCATACCCCTCTGGAGCATATTTCCTAAAGTATCCTTCTGCCATCTGACTTCTACTAGCATTCTCTACACAAACAAAAAGTATTGTTTTCTTTGTCTTGATTTTTGATTTAGTACCAAATGAGAATTTCATTTTTATTCATGGCCCGTGATTTGGAACAATATTATCTTTATCAAGATTGTCGGTATCATTCTTTTACAGCCTTGATAACCAGACTGGTAATCTTTCTGCTATCAACCTGATCTCCTTCCGTATAGAGCTTTTCATCTAGCACCTCTACAATATCAAATCCGCCCTTTTTGATGCTATTAACGTAATTTTCCTTAGTTAATGTACCATCAATACAATTGCACCACTTGTCTGGATCTATTGATGAAGTGTCTTCTGCTATTTGCTTATCTGTAATAAGATCCGAGATAACCATTCTGCCAGTTCCATCAGGCTTGAGAATTCTGTATATTTCTTGAAATGTCTTTGCCTTGTCTGTTGTTAGATTGATTACACAGTTGCTTATTACACTATTATCGTCGACAGGGATTCTTTCTTCAATATCCCCCTTTCTGAATTCAACGTTCGTGTAGCCATGATCGACTGCATTCTTCCTCCCTCTTTCCAGCATTTCATCAGTCATATCTATACCTATTACTCTTCCAGAATTCTTGACTATGTTAGCTGCTAAAAATACATCAATACCTGCACCCGAACCTAAATCAACCACAGTATCACCTTCTTTGATAAAAGCAAACTTAGTCGGCGTTCCACTTCCTGCTCCAAGGATAGATTGTTCTGGTATAGATTTTAGCTCTTTAGCATCATACCCGACTAGTTCAGCAACTTGTGCAGCTGATTGTGAAGATTGTAGAATTGCATTATTATTATCTCCTGAGCAGCACCCTCCTCCTCCACTTTCAGTACCAACTGAAGGACTACAACAACAAGAGTCTCCTGTCAAAGCTATCTTTCCATATCTTTCCTTTACCTTTTCCTTTATTTTTAGTGAATCAGTCATATAACATATGTTTACTAGAGAAACTATTTAAGTTATCAAGAGAAGCTAGGTAAAGTAAGTGTAAAAATGGAAACTAATGCAAGGTCTAGGAAATCAAGGACGCCAAGAAGAGCTGGAAAAGCCCTTCCTGTTTTTAACGACTCTTGTAGTTTCGAGGGTTATGATGCTCAATTACTTATGAACGAAACTGAAAAACTAAGGGATTTAATTACAAAAAGAGGAACACTTGAAATCCTAATACCATTACGTTGTACTACAGATCCAGTTCGGTATATAAAGTTCAGAAAATCTATGAAAGGATTTAGTAGTAAAACACTAACAATAAGACTCAAACAGCTAGAAAAAAATGGAATTCTTGAACGGAAAGCATACAATGAGATACCCCGGGGCGGTATTGATACATCATTCGTTGAGATAACGTCCTCTTGTTTGACTTCTGGGTTCAGATTGGTGATGTCTGCATCATTTTCCTGAAATTGTGATAGAGATTCATTGAACCTAGTCTTTTGCAAATCTGGTATTTTGCCTTCCAATTTACTGATAGTCAGTTGGAGCTCATCCTCTCTATTTTTTAATCCTACATTTCGGTCGCAGAAATCTTGATAAATTCGAACTGAATTGCTTATCTCAGCTTTCAATGAATTTAATTCAGCATTGAGTCGATCATATTCCAATTTAACCCTTGGAAGATGCCCATTTGCGATCTTGAGAAGCTCTACAACTTCACCATCACCCATTCCCGAATTCTGAGCTAGTTTGACAAGATTCACGTAAGGCCAAGGGTTGTCTTTGATCTGAAGATAAATCTTTGTAAATTCGTAGCATCCGAGAAGCATGAAATACTCCTGATGGTAACGTATCGCATCTTCAGACTTGAGGCCTAATGTAATAGCTATCTCCAATGGGGTCTTATCTTGAGAGTAAAGTTCAAAGACTCTAGAGGATATCGAAGTAGTCTGATCTAATCCTGCTTTATTCAAAATAGCCTTGATCGTGTTTGGTGACACCCCTGCCTCTTTTGTAATCTCTCTATAGGTTTTCCCTTTTTCAGATAGTGCTACAATGAGAGCCTCTCTTTGCTTTCTGTCCATTGTTACTATATCAATTGTATCTTGAATGATTTAGCTTTTGCTATCTTGTGATATTATGAGATATTATAGCGTTATCGAGTGTAATTTCTTGTAATTTTCTGTATCAGACTGGTATCGAAATGAGCTCCGTTACACATCAGATACGAGACCCATTATTTATCTAAGTAACTCTAAATTAGAATAAGTCTGTGGAAATTGGTCTATCAGTATTCCCATTAAACTGAACTTACTCAACTTAACAAGTTCAGAAAATGATAGCCGCACATGAAAATATTGTAAGGGCTTAAATAATTATGGAAAAAAACAAAAGGATTAAATTATATTTGTTAATTTCTGTCAGAAGTTTGTAATGACATTAAAAATGATTAGAATTTCTTTTGATGATGATAATAAAATAAAAGGTCGGTTCTCTCTAATGAAACTTGCTCCGCCTAAATTCTTATCAGTAGAGCGTGAAGGGAACACATTCATTGTAAATGAAGCTGCAAGTCAGGCATTAAAAGAAGAGGGCATAGGATTTAATACAATATCCGAGATGTCATTTTGTTGTCATGATTTTTATAACTTCTATATGATGAATCATATTGGCAAGCCTAGTCTTCCTGCAGCATTGTTCCCAGATAAGCTCTATTATCTGTTTACAACAAAAGAAGGTATGAGATATCCAGAGGGAAGTCCAATAATTTATTGTTCTTGGTGTGGTAAACAGATTGAGTATTCAGGGTTTTAGTTATCTGTAGCTAATCTGTTGACTGAGATAACATAGCAGGTCTATTAAAATATCTTGCAAATTCCAATAATACAGTGCAGCAGATTAGGTGAAAGACTTAACAGAGGCCCAGGAATTGTATCCCGGCAGCCAGTTAATATTCAAATTAAGGATCCAAATATGAATTTCTAATGATTCGTTTCCTGCTCAGGTACTTGAAATCTTTTTTGCATGGCTCAGCTTCTTTCTTTGGAGGATTACGTCTAATGCCTTGGAGAACGTCTTAAATGCATACTCAAAATCATCTCTCACGTTGACTGGTTCAAATTTTTCAATTACGGCACTGTTATCTTCTCTATCAGGCAACTCTAGATTGAAATATATTCTTTGGTTTGCATCGTTGAATCCAATTCCAGATTAAGACATGCCGATAATTAATCATATTGGTAACAAAAAGACAAACGAACCGTATACCCACCTAAATAAATCTGAAGGATCCGATGATCTTTTCTGAGATAAGTAACGCCTCAAGAACCTTTAATGGCTCACTATGAAAATTCAGTTCATAATCCCTTTCATCTTTAATCACGTAGACATAAGTACAAAATTGTTTTTGTTCTCCTTCAAAACTTTTTACACAAAACCATGGTCTTTATTTTCATAAGTAGCGGTTAGCATTTTAATTTTGATTTTGTGCGAACACATTGTAGACTAGGCCTATGCCTCCAAACGCTATGAGTATGATTATGATTGATCCTACTAATGCAACCGCCTGCTGAGGAGTTATCTCTTTCTTACTTTTACTTTTACTGCTGCTATTTCCTACCTTCCTTCTACGATCTAGGGCTCGATGTCTGATCTCTTTCCAGCCATTCATTTACTACTCTTTTCGAACTTATCAGCAATATCCATTAACTTATTTAAAAGGCTGTCAAAGGAGTCCCCAAACTTACCATAAGACTTCAAACGCTCCCAGGTTTTCTGGTCTACGCTGATGTTCTTACGCAACTCGGGTTATATGCACGCATAACATAGATTATATGCGTTCTGTTATATATGCGTTACACACAAAGCATAAATAGCACGCATCGCATATGTTGCATATATGAATCAATTACAGATTCAAGAAAAGGAAAATAAAATACTAGACAAAACGCGTATTGTCGCAGCCTTAAAACGATTAACTAGAGGAAATAATACAAACCGTAAGATATGGTTGGTTGGGTCAGGCAATCCCAAGACTCCTAACAGATTCTATAGAGTATTGTATGACGAGGACTTGGATGATTTCAAGTCTGATTGCAAGGCATATGAATTTGGAATGACAATACCCCGTTGTCACATCTATGCTTGTGCAATATACGAAGGGAGTAATGCATAAATCACAATGACAAAGACAACAGAAAGGTTTCAACGGGCACTAAAGGACTTGAAAGAAGTTATGACGCGAGGAGGACTAGCACAAGATACAATTATGAGAGAGAAGTTACAAACGGAGCAGGCAATGATAACCAAAGTTATTAGGATCGGTAAAGAGGATGGCATGACCAAAGACGAGGTTAAGGCTGCATTGCGTGAGTGTTATGCAAAACCTGTAGTCAGCGAGTTAGAGAATCTTACACTATATGACGCGTTACACTCAATACTCTATGACCTCGATCCAGATAAACAGGGCGCAATAGATGACAAACAAATAACTGCAGACTTTCCACAAGACAAAGAGTTTGCAGGCCATCTATTAGCGATAATATACGAGAAGTATCAGGCATGTACAGAAGAGGAACGACGATATGATCTGATCCTGAAGTACCAATTAATGCTAAAGGCTGCCATGATAAAATTTCAACAAAAGAAGGAAATGTTTAAGTGATTCTTTTCTCCTAAGTGATTCTAAATATTTGAGTCAAGCCTAACCAATGATATTCGAATTGTGTCCATCATAGCTAGATTGACGATCATCTACTCTATACCTTAGCAGGTCCTGATATTCTAAGGGCCCATTCTTATTAAGGACTGTCATCTTGTTATCGTCTTCCCTTGTTAAATATCCTATTAGCAAATCTTCTAGTGATATAATGGCCTTATTTTGATAAGGTATTGATGGCGTTATTACCGCATTTGCCTGTATTTGTCTTTGATAATGGGACGATTGAATCATTTCAAATTACAAGTATCTAGTGCAGAACATAGACATGACTAACCAGTCAGTTATATTTTTAAAGAGCGTTAATGATTTTTAAAGTCTGTCCAGAATTAGTTTCAATGTCCTACATAGACCCAATCCGTATTAAATGCATTTTTGGGTCTCATTTTTTATAATATTTATATTCCACTAATCTAATAATATAATTTATCAATGGACTACTATTAACAAATATATATTTGTTTTTGATTTTTTGATTTTTGATGGGACTCGAACTAGGAAGGATTTCCGCACGCAGTTCGATTTTGTAGTTCATAGATTCAACTAGGGCCAGGAGGAATCTACAATTCGAACAGGAACAAGGACTACTGCCGGTGATGTCAGATATCCTATGATATCATATCCAACCTGAAGCACCTTTAAAACGTCTAGCATTACGATCTCTGCTTAAGCCGCCAATTACATTACTATGATAACCTTTTCATCGAAACCAACTGCAATAAGTAATTTTATAACCGCTTCCTTATGATTTCCTTGTAGAATTATTTTACCGTCTTTATATGTGCCTCCGGTTCCAATTTTGTTCTTGAGAAGCTTAGTAATCGATTGAACATCTTTGTGACTTTGAAGACCTTGCACGATCGTAACAGGCTTATTGAATTTTCGGATATCCTTAGAAACCGTTATCGTTGCTTTTTCCGTGTCCAGTTCTTTCAGTATATCATCCATTGATCCTACTGGATTGGAGCTTCTTTCCACCGTAAGTATTTACGACGTTTTGTTTGATAAAGCTTTTGTCCTAACAATTTGAACAGCAACACGTTCAGATCCATAAGATTAGGATAAGATTAGCTATATGCATCATGAGTCTATCAACAGAGCATCTGAATTAACCTGAGTTTACAATTAGAACTGTATTTGAAGCGTTTTCATATGTAGGACCTCCGGTATTACGTTCACTACATTACGTTCACCACCAAAATGAATTCTTTGCCTTGAATCACAAGAACTGCATATTAGCGTGCCCATACGACCCAGCATCCTTCCTAAGAAGCGAGTGTGATTTCACTGCTCTACTTGGTCTCACTACATAACAGGTTAAATACCGTAAAGTCCAACTATTATGTATATACTTGTATGTCACAAGCTATTGTCTCTAATCTCTTTGATTCTGTCGATTCAGATGTATATAGCGACAAGTTAGAGAGAAATATTGAAAGAGTGAACAATCGACTAAATAATTACATAAAGGACACGAACGAGGAGAACATACATGACATTCGTACTGCAATCAGGAGACTTGAAGCAAGCTACAGATCTCTACCATCAAGAAAGATACGGAGGAAAAAGACAATAAGAGAATTTGTAAAATGCAGTAAGGATCTTTTTAGTATAAACAGTGAAATCAGAGATTGCGACATCATTATTGAGAAGCTTTCCAAAGATGGACAGATCTCTCAGCAGGATATACAGAAATCATTTAAAAGATCATTACTTGATCATCGGAAGTCAAAGCTGGATGAAGCGATGTCTTTGGCATTAAAGTTGAGAATGCTGAGTGTTCCTCGACTTAACAAGATAAACATATCTCAGAAGAGGCTAAAAAAGAGATTTGATAAGGTGATTAGAAGATTTGCAAGCAGAATTGAGAAAAACTTTCCTTTGGTAATTACAAATATTGAAAAAATAACGGAACTGCATGAAATGAGAAAGGACTGTAAGAAACTTCGATACCTGTTGGAGCTATTGCCAGACAAAAATACCAAGAATAACAGGAGTGAGGAGGAAGATGACTACATCCTAAAACTCGTCGAGAAACTAGAAAAGGTTCAAGATATGCTTGGAGTGATTCATGACTATGATACAACACTCGCATTTCTAAGACGAGTTAATGGAAGACGAAATAGACGCCCTGCAATCCAAAAAACTATTGAAAAGATAACTCAAGTGAGACAGAGCAAGTATGAACAATTTGTAGAGTTCTTGAAAGGAGATCTTTCTTCTGATAGTAACAATTTCTTTATTAGTGTAATGAATATCGCATAGACCAAGTATTAGCGAAGAATTCTGATATACCAAAGATTTTAAGGATGAAATCTGAATAGAGCATGAATGCTGCAAGATTTGAGCCAGAATTAGCTAAGAATACAAGGACCTTCCTACAATGTTCTGACGCCTGCGATATGATTTTTTGAAGTATTGCTTTGCTCTGTTCGTTCTGCCTAATACATTCTAGAAATCAACATTAAGTAAACCATTGAAAAGCTCGAATATTAGCAGCTCGAATATTAGCAGCTTTTTACGTTCCAAATTATCCAAATTATCTTCCAGATCAGGTTCGCTCAAGATGTCGGATTTTATTCACTTCAGCAGAAATCAAAACATCCCGTTAGCGAAGCCGATAACAATTTCCTAGAAAATCCTTATTGTAATAAGCTAGCTTTCGATTTTGGTCTTAAGATAGTTTCAGAAATTCATCACGTTCCTATAGTGATAGATTATAATCCTAACCTACATAGAAGATATAGAACTATAAGGAATATATAGGGATTAATTCAGATTATTAGAAATAATGTCAGAATCAACAAAGGATGATGTTGTTGCTGGGGAAGTAACAATGACACAAGAGACACTCAATCAAGACGATCGCAGCGGCAGTCCTATAGCTAGCAATTATTCAAAATCCTCCGAGTCCTCCGAGTCCTCAGAGTCCTCAGTCTCAGAAACAAGTGAAAGCGAGCCCCAAATTCTAGTTCAAAACGATATCCAGATGATGTTGAATGATTTTAATCAGAAAATAGAAGAGAATGATAGATCGATTAAACGAATTGAAGAGAGTATTACTGCCCTGTACGGTAGATTAGATAAAACGTACAATGGAGAAACAACAACTAGCTCTCCGAAGAAGATGAACAAGAAGGAAGATAAAAAGCAGAAGAAGATGAACAAGAAGGAAGATAAGAAGAAAGGAAAAGGTAGTAAATCATCTAAAGGCATAACAAAATCAGAAAAAAAGAAGAGTAAGAAATTGCGGACAAAGACAAAGAACAAAAATGTCAGAGAAAAACCAAGGTAAGAACAAGTAACTATTCACGCTCTTGTTTCGTTGTTTAACCAGCTAAATGGATTTATATCTCCTAAGACATGGAAAAGCAGGCGTCAGCCGAACCTATATTCGTAGCATGTCACCAAGTGGAATGCATGAAAAGGCTCTTACCGCTGCTGGTATAGCAGAAGTTGAAAGATCTGGAAAAGCACTGAGAGTACTCGATATAAAGCCAGATGCAATCATTACAAGTCCCCTTAAACGTGCACACCAGACCGCAGTAATAATTGATAGTATTCTTTTTGGCGCCGAAGGCAGTAAAACTAGAAATTGGAAAAGGAAGAAGCAGCTCAAGAAATTTCAGGTCTGGAATGACCTTACTCCAGAAGGAGATAGGATCAATGTTTATAAAAATCTCTCCAAATTTAAGTATAGTTCAAAAATACTTGTAGTTGGTCATGAGCCTTTCTTAACCAAGATGATTTCCGAGATTGTATCATCATCAACATCGTCTTCGTCATCGGGTTATGATGTTCCCAAATCTACTAGAAGACCCGGCCAGTCCTTATCTATTCCTCGCTTCACAAATAATACAAATTATCATTCCAGCTTAGTATTAAAGAAGGCAGGATTGGCAAAAGTAAGAATATCTACTATGAATCCGAAATTAACTGGAGAGCTAAGATAGCTACTTACGCCAATGGTGCTAAGAAAGCTATCATCAGCCAAGGAGAGAAAGGAAGGGAATAAGAGGCAGAATCAAGTTACGCACTATGATCGAGTGAAAGCTACTCCTGTTGTTATTCCTGCAACTAAGACCAAGTCTACCAAGACTGCGATTAACCACTAGGATTGTTCAGGCGCAAGAGTACTAGGAAGAAGATGTGTAAGGACATTTGCTGGTTCTTCAAAGCACGTAAGAGTAGATACATCGATAGTTATTATGAAAATGGCTCGAAGAGATGTGTAGAATGTGATATCTTTTTGCAATGGGGTGGTATAAGATGTCCTTGCTGTGATCATATTCTACGCATAAAACCGCATAACAGCCAGTCTAAGGGAAGATTACTTGAAGAAGTATTCCGAATTTGATGTCTAGTGAAATATTTTTTGTTTGTGTGTGTATACACGTAACTATATGTTGACTCTTATGAACGACAATATTTTTTTACAGCAGCAAATCCGAATCTACAGAGATGGATCATGAAGATAAGAGGTAGCGACTAGAAGCATTGGTTATCGAATGGGATGCGATAATCGTTGAAATGTCATTTTTGGCAGGCATAATCTACTTTTCGGTATACGCAATCATCCGTCCAATGCATGTATTACGAATCAATATGTATTATTATTAAATAAAGTAATACTGAATTCGACTCATTATGTTATAAGATTATTATACGTAAAAGTTGGTGTGATATCTAGTAGACTAATAACGTAGTAGATAAATTAGTTCGGTTGGCGCTCATTTATTTTTCTGTCCTAAACAACAAGATACTCCATATTCGATTAGAGCGTATTTCCTGATCTTCTAAATTTCTTAAACTAAGAAAAAGAAAGAGTTTGTCTACTACAACCCGAGGCCCATTAGTCCAGAAGATGACAATGCTTCATTGACATTATTCATGATCCCTTCCATCAATGGGTTTGTTTGTTCTTGTTCTGTACTAGTATCCTGTTCTTCGGTAGTAGTTGTTGTTGTTTCATCATGTTCTTCTGTTGTATCCTGCCCATCATCATCAGCATCTTGTTCCTCAGTTGTTTCGTCCTGCTGTGCTGACGTGTTATGATGTCCATCGTTATCGTATTCTTCTGTTGTACCTTGTCCATCGTTAGCCTGTTCAGGTTGTTGTGTTGGTGTGATGCCCTGTCCTTGACCATCATTAGTCTCTTTTTCTTCCGCTGTTCCTTCTTGTTCTGTTGATGTTGTATCCTGTTCGTCATTATCATTATTCGAACTAGATGATCCAGTAGACCCGTCACCACCATTGTCATTGGTAGAGCTATTTGGAGATGACTCATCAGTTGCGACATTGCCGGAAGCTGGTGTTATCTGTGCAAAAGCCGAGTTCTGCTTGTCTCCATTCATGCTTGCAATGATAGCACATAACAGCAGAAGTCCGGATAATACGCCATATTTGACATATTGAGAACCAGTCATATGATCACTGCACCGTTACGCTGACAAATCTATTTTCAGTTGATTCGGATTTATATGATAACTATTCTATAACACATATCAGAGGGCACAATGATTAACAATTTTGCTTTGGCATTTGTGCTCGGATTCCATGAATATCGCGTAGTTCTTCTCTTAAACGCTTTGCTTGTTTAAAAATTTTTATTTGCTTCTGCTATTTCTATGATTGGCGCATTATCACCATATTTTAGATCAGACAGACAACCCAAAATACTTTCAATCATGTCTATCTCGTTAATTAGTATGTCCGACTCTTTGAGATTTGAGATTATAGCAGTGTTTTTGGCCCCGAATCTTGCTCTTGAATCCTGTCTTTGAGAACGCTTACATTAAGATCTAGATAATTATTCGAGAAAATGAGAGAAGCGCTCATTTAACAAGACCTCCGTAAGTACAAATTAGGGGCAATTTTTATTATGATTCACATGATCTTGATGTTAGATGTTTTCACAATGAGGGGAAAAGAATGAAAACACTTCTAATTCTTCGCCATGCAAAATCTAGTTGGAAATTCCTTGATCTACCTGATCATGATCGTCCATTGAATAAACGTGGAAAACATGATGCCCCGATTATGGGAAGGCTTTTGAAACAGAAGCATTTAGTTCCTGATCTGATAATAAGCTCTACTGCCACCCGTGCTTGGGATACGGCATTTATTGTAGCTAAGATTAGTGGTTACAAAGGCAAGAAGAATAAATTCGATTCGTTGTATGCTGCAGAAC
>JBKPHJ010000417.1:0-1568 GCA_046729835.1 Thermoproteota archaeon | reverse complement strand
AGAAGGATAAGCGTTAGCAAGTACAGCTTCTTCCTAAGTCTTACCGCGGGATTACTCGTGTTTTTGGGAATCGATGCTCTGTTAGAGGTGAATAAGATTGTTAATGAAAACATGGCTGCAGCTTTCAATGGCCAGGCGTTAAGTGCTCTAGTAACAATATCATCTTTCTTCGTTTTACTTTATACCTCTGAACGGCTAACCCAAAGAGCAATGGAAAAGTCTGTATTGAATAAGCATTCGTCTTTATCCTCCCCATCTAAAAGTTCCTCGCTGCAAGACGAAGGAAGTTCCGCTGAGAACAAGCAAGCAGGGATCTACAATGAAGCGATGAAAGCCTCTTCTTCCCCCCAGGAGCTACAGATACAGTTACAGAAGTACAAACAACTGATCAGACCATTAACAATATCTATGATGATCGCAATCGGAATTGGTTTACACAATTTTGGTGAAGGTTTAGCGATAGGTGCTGCTATGCTTCTTGGAGAGGTCGCACTAAGTACATTTCTTATAGTTGGATTCACCCTACACAATACGACCGAAGGACTGGCCATAGTTGCTCCAATTGCAAAAGCTGAAAGGAGAAGGAGCATGATAATCCGAAGATTGATTGTAATGGGATTGATTGCTGGAATACCTACGATAGCTGGAACCTGGATTGGAGGCTTTCTATATTCACCGATGGCAGCGGTTGTATTTTTATCGGTGGGAGCGGGCGCAATATTCCAGGTAGTATACTCTCTCGCTTCATGGATATTACAACATCAAAAACCTAGGAGTGCTTCTTCTATATCAGGACCCGTCGTAGCTGGTTTTGTTACAGGGTTACTAATCATGTATTTTACAGGCCTACTTATATGATGGATGGTTGTTTATGATATATAGAGATGACGGAGGTCATTTTTTGATGGACGAAGACAGAGGTACTGAAGATACAAAGAGTGTCTCGGCAACTACAACAACAAAAGAGCACAGTGGCCAGTTTTATCAGAGAAAACGCCGACTTAATGCTAGACTTACTTCGATTCGTGAGGCTAACAGAACAGCTAGAGAGGATCGGACAGATCGAATGGAAGACTACCTAGAGGTGATTTACGAATTAGTCCTTCAGAAGGGTTACGCGACGACTGTAGACATCTCAGATTATCTAAATGTTTCCTCGCCTAGTGTCACGAGGATGATGAAGAAGCTTCATGAAACAGAGTTCCTCAGATATGAAAAGTACAGAGGAATGAGTCTCACAGAAAAGGGGATCGAAGTGGCCAAAGCCATACGCAAGAGACATGGAATACTCTCCGAATTCTTTAAGATGATTGGGGTTCAAGACGATGTTGCTAACGAAGATGCGGAAGGAATAGAGCATCATCTACATACAGAGACATTAAGAAAACTTGAAGACTTTGTTAAGACGGTCAAGACGACAGGTAAAATGCAGTAGTATCATCAAAACAAGAGATCCTTTCGATTCACCAAAATACCAGCTGAAGATTTGCCAGTATGCAGTAGTCTGTTCCAATCAAGAACAGAATCAAACGGCTTAATATTAAAATAACTTGAGGTATGTTTCTGCG
>JBKPHJ010000416.1:0-5506 GCA_046729835.1 Thermoproteota archaeon | reverse complement strand
TAAGATTGTTGTGGTGTACGGTGAATATATGGATCCATCAGCAGCTAGAATAGCTTGGACTTTGATGTATCATGGACATTCAAATGTAAAGATCTTGGATGTTGGATTAAATGAATGGCAGAAATCTGGATTGCCAGTTACGAGACATATTTCAACCCAAAAACAAACAAGCGAGTGTTCACTTCAAGTCGAAAATAAATTCTATGATTAGAGCCGATGCCGATGTAATAAAGGCAAAACAACTACAAAATCATTCTAGTACTGTAGTTATAGATGCTAGAACATCCAGAGAACATATGCAAGCAAGGATCCCAGGTTCGATATTAGATAGCTGGGAAGAAGGGTTAGATCATATGCAGGGGTTTATTATGAGTGCCTCGAGTCCTTCGAGGATGTCAATAGAAGGGGGAAGTTGTATTAATAATGCTAATAACTTCTCTTTTAATTCTGACATAGAGTCGAAGAAGAAATCTAATTGATGTATGTATGTACCTCCGTGACTATTGTTATCCTCAGCCCATATTCTGCCGCCTTGTTTTTCGATTCTCTTGGAAATCAGCAATAGTATAGCACAATAGAACCAAGAGCCAAGTTCGAACTTATTCCACCACCAAATGTGGTAGCTCTTATATGTAGTAATAGGGAAGCGGAAGCGACTCTCCCAATAATCATGACATTCTTCTCACTGGGACTCCAGAAGATACTGCTACCCCAACTTCACGATGAAGTTGTGCGCATACTTATGATATTGGTGCCTGAACTCTAGTAATAACTTTCCTTTTGGAAATCTAGTTACTAATTAGATACGTTAGACTTAAAGACTTTCTTTTGTATGCTGATCTATGGGTTTATATGGAATATATGGAACGCACACACAAGAAGCATGTCCTTTGTACAATGCTGAAAGTAGAAGGTACTTGTTAAGGGCTGCTCCTACAATGGGAGAAGATGCAGAAAAGTATAATGTCAAAATGTTAAATATGTACCATTCAGCTCTGGAGCATACATTTTTGTGGGTTGCAGAAGCGGACAATCCTCACATAATAGAAGAAGTAATGGCTAGAACAGGAGGCAGGTTTAATACTCTAAAGATAGTGCCGCTGATAACATTTCAGACCCTTATAGAAAGATGCAAGGAAGTAGAAGAGGGCTCATTCTTTCCAGAAAATGTTCAATAGATATACTAGCGCACTTACTCTTGCTGGCATTTAACTCTAAAACGCATAATGAGTAGGTACTGTCGTTTGTAAGGAGGAGTCCATAATGTACGGGTCAAAGGTTGAAATCGTTAAGAATTTCTTGTGTGCAGCCCTATAACGCTCCATTTCCGATATATTTGGCGAAATTAAGATGACATACAATCTGTAGTAAGTACATCAAGAGCACGGATCAACTGGAACTAGTTAGTAGTCATGGGGAATTCAAGAAAATATTAAGTGCACTGTAGTATACCACTATTCCTTTTTGAATCATAATGACAATAAAAGATTAGAAGAAGACGATATAGTCCCACTATCAACTAGAAAACCCCACACCATTCATAACGAAGTTGTGATTTCTGAATAGCGATTCGTTGTTGGGATTATAGTATCATACGAGTCCTTTGTACTGATCAGAGGTTCAAGAAAAAAAGAAGATGAGGTGTCGAACCGATATAACAATGAAGGAGACAGAGGTAATGGCAATAACGCTGAATTACATACATATTGAAGGAAATACTTATGCAGATAGTGCTAAGAATTTCATTCAAAGAGGAGGCTGATCATTCTTGAATCTGTTATTGGAGTTGGAGTGGGAGTTCTTGGAGGTCTAGTAGTTCTTGTGCTTGGGAGCATCCGTATGCCCGCAATTATATCAATACTAAGGATGGAACCCAGTACAGCGATCGGAACAAATCTAGCAGCCGCATCTGTCATGGGAATACCTGGATTAATTGGGCATATCATAAACAGCAATATTGATTACCCCGTTCTGATCTTGATGGGCTCAGGTGCGATGATGGGTGGATACCTAGGAGCCCGGTATACCAATCGGTTCAGTGAAAGAGGTCTCAAACGAATTATAGGAATGGCATTAATTATAGTGGCCATCACAATGTTTATACGTACATTTCAAGTCGGAACAAATGTTTGTTGGCTAGAAGTAAAGTTTTACTAGACCATAATCTCTAATTTTATCAAAATAAGCGTAAAAAGAATTTACTCAGTTTCTTTCAATGCAGAAGCAGCTCGAAATTATAAAAAAGACTCCGTAGCTTCGACTGTTTATTAAAGATCAGTAGTAATCATGAAGTTTATTTCTACGCTCAACAGAAATCATTCACGCACCAGGTCAGGACGATCAAATTTTGTGATCTTCTTGACTGGCAACCTTTTTCTTATTTTTCATGTGAGATCTATTAAATGGACGAACAAAAAGTGCATTGCCCTTCTTTCCAGTGTCTTCAGAGCTCGATCGGTGCTAACACTAATTTTCTTTTTATGAAGATTGAGAGTGAAACAGCTACGATCGAAATCAAAGATAAAGTAAGAAATATCAATGTGTAAGAATCAGGAGAGGGAAATGAACCCTTTACACATACTATAGTGGTTTGGTTCGCCTGCATATACATTCCTGTGATAATTGGTCCTATAGAGCTTCCAACCATTTTAAAGATGACAGTCATACCTAAAGATATTCCACTGAATTGTCTTGGTGTGGATTCCAAAATAATATTCATGCTTCCGACCTGCATCAATGATATTCCGGCAGCTATGACAGCTAGATTTGTTGATACGAAGTATCCGGTCAAATGAAAAGCGGTCAGACCAAGACATCCTATAAAGAGGATAATTCCTCCAAGTATAGTTGGTTTCGCACTTCCTAGTTTAGAAATTATGATACCAGATGAGGGCGAAAATAGCAAGAATATGATCATAAATGGGAGTTGAATGCCAGCAATAGCTGTCACCTCTCCTCCAAAGCCTAATGGCTCAGGTGTCCTCACCAACACGGGTATAGTTTGGAAAACTGCAAATCTAGTAAGGAAGATAAGCACTAGGATGATACTAGCAGAAAGGATTATTTTATTTGTCAACAACTTTAAATTGACTAAAGGTGATTCCGATCTCCTCTCTGTAATGATAAATAGCATCAAGGAGATAGTACCTATAAACAGAAAAAGTATGATTTGTGTTGAAGGCGTATTATTATTTGTGTCAGAATATGAGAGTGCGATCAGAAATGAAGTTATTGTGGCGGCAAGGGTTATTGTCCCCTTTATATCTATAGTTCTGATCCAATCATCTCTATCATTGGTACCCATTTTTGATTTATTGTCAGAATTAGCACTAACGACCATGTCTTTGGGGCTGTTACTACCAGCAACTTTAGGTATCTTCTTATTATCATAAATAAACTGCCTTATCACAAACCATAAGATAATAGAAATGGGTATAACTGAAAAAAATGTAGCGCGCCATCCAAAATTCCCAATTATGCTTGCTCCTAACACCAGCCCTACCACTGACCCAGCAGCTGACATAGATGTAAATACACCAACAGCTATTGCAAGCCTGCCTTGAGGAAAATGACCTTTTATAATACCAAATGCTGTGGGTAGTGTGGCTACACCTATACCCTGGATTACTCTCGAAACAACCAGAGTAGTAAAATTAGATGAAAGTCCTCCCATAGTGATTCCAAAAATATAGATGATCATGACTACTACTATCATTTTTTTACCTCCATAGACATCAGATAGCTTTCCGACAATTGGGGCGGCTACAGCTCCTGAAATAAGATATGCCGATAGAATCCAAGAAGAGTTATTATAGGAAATATTGAAGTCATTAATGATATCAGGAATAGCAGGTAGTAACATAGTTTCACTATACATAGTGATTATTTGGGTAAAGCTCAAAATTGCAAGTGTCACCCAAGCTGTTCTAGCAGTCTTACTTATAGGGTTCTGTGGTAATCGTCTAGATGTATCATCTGGACTATCTTTAGATTTTGCCATAATTCAGATTACTTCTTGCCTGCCTTTTTGCATCCGTTGAAATTACCCTTCTGCATACATTTAGTCTCAATCTTGCGCCTTGATAATGAACTATAGTTCCTGTGTCCGTCTATTTGACCACTCACATTTATTTTAGTATAATTCTTCTCATGTGGACTCATATAATTTGTAATTCACTTAATAATTAATATTCTCCATGTCCACTAAAACATCATTAAACTTATAATGTATAACAAAGTAATACAATCAGCGGGTCAAAAATGGTTCTCCCAAGAAAAGAGTCTGACAGCAGGAAGACAGTATTAAAAACCATGCGAATTCCAAACTATATTAATACTCTTCTTGAAAAAGATGCTGATTCTAAGGGAGTTAGTGTTAATGCACTAATTTCCATGATCATGACCAAGTACGCGGAATGGGATAGATATATTGAGCGATTTGGGGGTATAACAATAAAGCCTCAGGCGTTTAGGGAGATTCTAGAAGAGGTCGACGAGGATAGGCTTTCAGAGATTGCTAAGCGTAGCGGCTCTAGATTTCCTAAAGAATTCATTTTATTTTGGTTCAAGAGAACAAATCTTGATACATATCTTGAAGCACTCAAGTTGATTTGCAAGTATAAGGGATATGCCCGTTATGAGCTTGAGAGTGAAGGGTCAGAAAATACTTTAATTCTAATTCATGACCTAGGGGAAAAATGGTCTATCTTCCTACGGCACGTTGTGGAAGAAGGAATGGGATCTATAACTGGAATTGTGCCCAACTTTGAAGTAAATCATGATTCATTAATCGTCAGATTCAAATCAAGATGATAGAACGAAAGCCACTAGATGCACACAATTCAGAAATATTGTTGAATCAAAGAAAATGCATAGTATCTTTATCTTCTTTAGACAACAGGCGAATCCAAATCTAAATCCAAATCTAATTCCAAATCTGAGCTGTATTAAGTTGTAATACAATATGACTGTTAAATGATCTTTGTAGACATCTAAAATAATAGCGGGATCCTGATTTAATACATTTAGATGACAGAAAAATTTGAAAGGACAATTTTATTAACAGATCCGACAGGAACTGTCGGCAACGCAGTAATAAATCAGCTTGCATCTTTAGGTCAGAATATCATTAGAGTGGCTGTTGATACTAAAAATAATGTTGCTAGATTAAAACATGCCCATGAAATTGTTAAAATTGATTACTCTAAACCAGAATCTATTGCAGATGCATTAAACAATGTCGATAGACTCTTCTTACGAATCCCTCCTGTAGTCGAGATGATAGACATTTCTTCCAATTTCATAAAGGAAGCAAAGAAGAATGGGGTAAAATTAATCGTAAAATTATCTGCCATGGGCGCTGATCTGAAACCTGGATATATAAGTGGACGATTACATAGAGAGGTCGAAAAAGTAATCGAAGAATCAGGAATACCATTTGTCTTTTCACGTCCAAACTCATTTATGCAAAACTTCATGACTCGTTCAAGTCTAACAATAAAAACTC
>JBKPHJ010000415.1:0-2447 GCA_046729835.1 Thermoproteota archaeon | reverse complement strand
ACTCAGTAAGCTTGGAGAAATTGAAACGCAGAGATTAAAACAAGTCCATGCGCGGCGCTAGCCAAGATTATTCACGAGATTGCGTCCAAGGAGTAAGCCTCTCCGATCGCGTCCAATAGGCCTGTACCTGGGACCTCGCCTTGCTCGGAGTGTCAAATTTCAGATCTCAGATTCCTTTGTCATTTGAAATTTGCCATTTGACATGCCGCAAGGCGGCCTGGGTTTACTCCTCGGCCTTACAGTGTGTCGCGAGTTTTCCTCGGCGCATGAATAATCCGGGCTAGCTGGCGGCGCGAAACGCCGCTTGTCCGGTTTTCTTTTGTAGTCTTTTTTCTTTTTCTGTTCGAAGCCGGTCGTTGGCTTGCTTGATCCAATGATCAGATTCTTTATGTGCGTCCGGATCATTGTATCCAAGAAAATACTGATTTCGATCTGCGCCGTCCTCCCAAACTTTGTCCGTGTGAATTAAATCTTCTACAACTGCCAAGCCATTCGAATCCTGCTCGATGCCCCGCACTTGTGTTTGTACGCCGGCGTTTTCTCCGACAAATTCGACAAGCGCCCAGCAGATTATGGATCGATTGGAAATCTCTATTTCTTTATTTTCCGATTCCTGGCAATGAACGGCTTTCCAACCTCCCTGCGCGGGAATGATTTGAAGAATTTTCCAACTTTTAGATTCGTTCATAAATCCTTTTCTGGCGCCAAGCCGCCGCTTTTTTGTTTAACAATAGACAGATCCTTCGTGAGTCCATCCCACCGGATTAACGACTCTTACTTCCGGGCGGTCCCGACTCTCCTTTCCAGCGCATATTTGCCGCTATTGCCGGAGCTAACCCGAATGCAAGTGAAGCGATAGCTGCAATTGACGACGCTCCATCAGGTCGCGGCGGACGTCTGCTCATCAATCCAGTCCCTGCATAATCTGAGTCCGTGTTCCTCGGCTTGTTGCCTGCCTTTAAAGATTAAATCCGCTCGACTCTCGATGCGTTTGATCTCTATTGTTTGAGTAAGGTCTCGATCAAAAACCGGCCCACGCGAGCACCACCCTTGCCTGAGCGAGAGAACTGCTACTCCATACTACCACTCGCGGGGAGAATTAACGAACGCTGAAAAGTCTCACGCGGTTTCATTAGCTGCGCTGGTCATCCCCTTTAGCGCGTGCATTCGCTCGAATCTGCGCCACAAACGATGAACCGTCGTTCCTAGCGGTCCGGGCCCAGGCACAAGATAAGCGGGCATGCGGTCATGAATCGATTCGAGAAGCTGCAGTGACCCACTCCGGCGTGTCCAAACCGACGAAGATAGCTTGTTCCAATCCGACGTGGTAAACTTGCTAAACACTAAGGATCGAAGCGAGCTCCTTCTGCCTCTCGCCAGAGTATCTGACTTGCTTCTCCGATGATCCCACAAGCATCGGACAAGCTTGAGTTCAATTTGCCGCCGGTCGTTTCAGTGGACAAAGTCCGACGATTCTGGTTGGCATTTCGTAATATTGGAACCAACGAGCTGGAAAGATTCACTTCAGCCAAGATCCAGCAGAAATGGGGATTCTAATGACGTTGACTATCGGCGATAAGGTTGTCTATCCGGGTCGCGGACCCTGCCTTATTGGTGGAATCGTTAAGAAGGTGGTGTGTGGAATGTCAACGAGCTTTTGGCGATTAGCGCTATTGGACGACAGTAGGGCCGAGTTGTTCGTGCCGGTCGATAACGTTCATAATGTGCACACGCGGCCATTGTTGAAGCGATCTGAAATTCCCGAGTTGCTCGGCCACCTCAAGCCACGGGCCCGAGTAACTACAAATCGTGTAACCGCCAAAAACTGGCGCGAGCGCGAGCTCAATAATGCAAAACTATTCAGCTCGGGATCCATATTCGATCTGGCCGATCTGGTCGGTTCGCTGAGTCAGTTGAGTGGTACCAAGACCCTGGCGCCGCACGAACGGGACACGCTGTATCGGGCGAGAAAGCTGATGATATGCGAGATCTCCGAAGTGATGGACGAAAGCAAAAGTGCCACAGAGGCACGGATCGACAGCGTGCTCGAATCCGTTAAGAGCGGGACGAACCACTTAGAAAGCTGAAACCTGTCCTCGCTATAGGTCTGAAACTAACCGGCAATTCATGCCATCTTTCTACAAATTGTCCCAAAACGAGATCGATTTCGCCTCCCGCTCTGGCGAGAAGCGAATCTTGAATTTCAGGATGAAACTCCTCCGACTGCTCGGATCAATGACCGAAAACCGGGCCAACTACCGACCGAAGACGCGCTTTCTGCTCCCTTGATTCTCACTGCCTTTCATCAATCCATTTTTTATCCATCTCTAACCAAATAGCACATCATGACTGACCCTGCTCCTCACCCTTAAGCGAAAATAGAATAATTTCATGCTGCCGTATTACCGCCTCTGCGTCCAGTCGGAAACATTGATTCCAGATATTCA
>JBKPHJ010000414.1:0-3089 GCA_046729835.1 Thermoproteota archaeon | reverse complement strand
CGCAAAAACAGGGGACAAAAACATAAAGATTAAGGTTAACTCTGTAGGTGATAGATTTGCTACTGCAGAAGTAGTAGTAACAGCAGATTCAACAGATTCGACTTAAGTTTTTATTTATATTGCTAGACTCACATTATTGTTTCTTAACGTCTATTCCTCGAGTCGGACGAGGTCTCCGCGGTGAATTGTTCCGCCCGAATACACTGATGCATATACTCCGACCGGTATAACAAATATGTAGTAGCGAGCTGTCTATAAAGCGGGGATTTATGTAGTGACACACTCTTCTTCTTTCTCGCGTATTCGTACTTTTGTTGGCTGTTAATGTGATGTCAATCTTATTAGTTATAACGTATCAGATTTCTGTGGCAACTTCAGTAAGAATCTGATACAAGTTTTACACCACTATTTCCGTGATTTATTATGCGATCTTCGTTCAGTATTCTCTTAGTCTTGCACCGAATACATTCATGTCTAGTGGTCTAGCTCCCTGACTTTGCAAAAATTCTCGTATTCGCTATACAAATAAACTGCAGTTTTTTGTGCCATAAAATCTAGTATTTTATTTCGAAGAATCTTTTAAGTCCCCTTAGAACTCCTCATCGACTAACCATTCCCCCATCGATGTATGGATGGACCTCTCTACAAGTGACCTAACATCATCTTCATTTGCCACATCGGTCTTCAAAAAGATACCGTCACTTCCAGCTTCCTTGACTAGGCGCACAGTTTCCTCCCCTTCTATGGCACGACGTGCGGCTACCACAACCTTGACTCCTTCTTTCGCCAGAGCAATCGCGGCTGCCCTTCCAATACCAGAAGTGCCGCCTGTTACGATCGCAACTTTTTGATCTGTCATTTGTCTTACATCGTTCTTGCGTTATTTATCGTTGGCGGTACTAATAGTCCTTGTTTAGAGCTACCAATGCAAAAAATCAATCGTCATATACTCTTGGTGAAATTCAGAATACATGTCAGGGCCGCTATCTAATTGACGTTCCGTCATTAAACTGTGCTTACATCAATCAATGTCTAAGCGTTGGGAGTTCGATTTAAGAGCAAATCAAGAACCGGAGATTTCAGCCTGGGGCTCATTAGACCTATTATGGCATAAGACGGCACAAAATAATAAAATAATAGACAACCATACCGCTAGTTAGTCACGTGAGTCTTTAACTTCCAACGTTTTCGGTCGCCGCGATATAATGACTGGAGTATGTCTCATTGTAGACATATGCCTCCCCGTAGCTATAGACTCTATCAATAGAAAGTTCATGTAAACAGTCGTACCATGCCATTTTAACGGTACGGTTAATAAATCAAATGAGTTCTTAGTCATTAGTTAAGATGAGAGAGCAGCAGCATGAAACGCAATCTATTACATTTTAGAGCAGAATTCATCATAAAAGTTGGAAAAATAAAAGAGTACAAGAAATTGGTACGTAATATGAGTAAAGCGGTAGAAGCTAACGAGCCAGATACAGTAAGTTATCTTTTTTATTTTGATAAAGCTGAAACAAAGTGTATTGTACACGAATTATACGCAAATTCGGAAGCTGTATTTGCACACAATAATGGTCTTGCATCACAAACAATACTGCCAAAGATTTTCGGCGTCTCGAGAATAAGTAAATTTGAGGTTTATGGCAACCCTAGCAAGAAATTACAAAAAGTATTAACAAGTTTCAGTCCAGAAACTTACAATCTATTTACTGGTTTCACTCGTTGACGGTTCGGCTTTTTAGAGCTACCATTAGCAACAATGAATTTCTGCCCAGGTCCGTGGACATTAATCATAGCATCAGAACAAGTATATTCAGAAGTAGCCATACAATGGTAATGATGATGGTAACGGTGATTTAAACCTGACTCCGTTCTGCGAATCTATTACACCTAAAATAGCATTTTCCGGCCATCTAGTCAATTCGATTGATGCATGTTGAAGCTATCGAGTATAAGACGGCACAAAATATAGATGATTTCAGTCCGTAGCAATAAGTGGCGAGAAAAAATCGATCTAAGTAATACATCTAAGTAATACAACTGCTTCAGACTCTACAAGAGTTGAAATCGGTGCAGACGCAGCAAGCGTAGTCGTGACATGGTGGGAAACCAATGATACAGATGACATACCAGTTATGAGAGTTAGTAATGATCTTGGCAAGACTTTTGGTAAAATACTTAATCTATCAACAAACGGGACAATTGGAGAAAGTAGCTGATGAATTAATCTATCCAGCAATTTTTTATAACTCTTGAATCCGACGCAACGCATAGCACTTTCAGATGATCTTGATTTAATTGGCTACGCAAACACACAGCTAATGGCATAGCTTGTTCAATGCTCCTACCATCAGCGTGCGTGTTTGGAAGCTTTGCGGTGCTAGAATTTAGCGTGTAACAAACAACATCAAATAAAATGGGTATACATCAGAATCATATAGATCGTTAATTTTCTTTTGCAGTGCGTCGATTCGGCCATTAATCTGCGTAATTTGTTCATCCATGTCTCTTTAATTGTGTAATCATCATTTGATTTGCGTTACATGCGCAAAGTCAGTTAATTAAATATAACTTTCGATAATAAGAATGCAGACGCTATACAATTGGGTTATTAGATCCGACAAGTGCTATACTATGTATCTCATTCGATAATGCCCTTAACTTTAAATCCATTTTTATCATCAGAAACCTTCTTTATCTTTACTGTCTGCATTACACTATTACTAAGGTATTGTTCTTTATAAGTTTTGATTAACTCACAAAATTTTGACTAAATTAGTCAGTCATTATCCTGTATGCTAGTATATCAACTAACATCTTGGTTGCTTTTTCAAGTAGATCTTCAGGTTGACAAAAAATATAAACTTGTCTATAATGATTTTTGAACATGCGTATCGGTCCTGTTGTCAAATAGCTACTAGATCTAGTATACTTCTTTAAAATAAATAGTCTTATCTTATAGCCGACTTTTGGTTTTATAAAAAATGTTGAGTATTCTGATACTGAACCTATGCTCATCATAAGAATAATTGTATAGTCATAGTCCATCATTAGTGATCGGACTGTTTGATTGAATATTTAGATCC
>JBKPHJ010000413.1:0-1166 GCA_046729835.1 Thermoproteota archaeon | reverse complement strand
TATTGGTTTCTTACCAAAGTTTTTCGCTAGAGCTTCCATACCAACTTCTGGGATATATCTAGCCGGTCTCTTTTTTGTATCCGTTTTACTCTTCATTCTCATTTTCATTTCTTATCCATCATTCAGTGCTGTCAGTTGTGTTACTGTCGGTGTCGATTGTTTCCCCACATTTAATGATACTCACAGTCTAAGTATATCTGTTTAGTTGATGTCTGTTAGAGCTTGTTGCAATCCACTCAATAAATACTAGACAGCTCCAGCTTGTAAAAAAATAAAATGTACTAAAACAGTTAATGCATCAAATAAACCAAAAGCCAAGTGTGCTGTGCTGGGCGTGTTTGCATTTGTTGCAAATGGGTTAGCATCCCGTTTTTATCAAACAATCTCTTAGAACTCGATTCTTCCACTGCTTTCTGAGCAGCCATCTCTAAACCCAGCGCTTCACCCAATTTCATTTGAAGCTTTTCAATTTCTACCACTACTTGACTTGCTGGCAAATCTAACTCGAATCGCTACGTCAAGCGGGTTTTTACCAATTGAGAGTAAATATAATGCTTTTGTATCTTTGGATTTATTATTGCAGTAATCGGAATTAGCATCATCATTATTATCATCTAGCGTTCTTATGATCTTTCCAATCGATCCAAATGATAAGTGTGCTTGTCGAGCTATCTCTCGTATGGGCTTACCGTCTTGATAGAGTTTAATCACTAACTGTTCTTTTTCTTTCTTGTTCAAAATGACTTGCATGGAGTTAATGACAGCCGTAGTTCTTAGCTTTATCTATCTGTTATCGTATATTCTCATGTCAGTGCCAGCTGCTTCTGACTATTTTCGTTTGCTATTTTGGACAACCTGTACTATCATCCAGTTATGATGACTAATTTGCAGTACAATGATAGATAATGCCTTTGGGAGTATCCAATGTTAATATCTTATTATTAGTTAGCTAACCCAGAAGAAATGCCGTACTGTACCATCATACATAACACTACCGATATATTTCTCACTATCTGGATTGGTCACAAACGACTCTTCGGTATTAACCATACGTATCTTTAACTCGACTAGATCATCAATGTAACTCTCATTAAATATATAATAAACAACCAATCCATAAGCTTGCATCTGTATCGAGAGTGGTCGCGCAAATCTGGGTGCTTGAA
>JBKPHJ010000412.1:0-10347 GCA_046729835.1 Thermoproteota archaeon | reverse complement strand
GTTTGAAGTTGTGAACATGAGCAGAAGATCTGTAACAATGAAGTAACTCAATTTGAAACTCTCCTGCCAGTGCTACACGTTCCTAATTTGGCGAGCTCTACGATCGCGTGGTAGGCAAAATTGACGACGAGTAGAATACGTATTTGAAATGTAGCATACTAGTTTTCCAGGATCTATGTAAACGGACAGTGAACAGTCTAATGCAACTAATGGAATAATATGTTAGGTTTCTCGGCAGCAGCTAAGAATTTAAGTATTGATCATTAGAATCACAAATCGCTAATCTCCTTGTGTCCGAGTATAAGGCTTTGAGTTTTTCAGATCACAATCTTATATAAAACAGTGCATCAAGTGCGATCCCAACAAAGATTATCACCAGATAAGGTGCCGTAACCTTGTATGCCCTCCACGCGTACTCAGGAGTAGGATTCTTGGCCAATTTGTAGTGGTAAAGCAGCATGAGAGATCCTGCAACGGCTGCAATAATAGTATACAACATACCTAAGCCAAAGAAATAAAGAGATATAGAGTAGGGGAGCAAAATCGCAGTATTGTAGAAAATATATGTTGCAGTTTTCTGATTTCCGACCAGCACTGGAAGCATTGGGACATTAACTGTAACATACTCTTCTCGTGCCTTAATGGCAAGACACCAAAAGTGCGCGGGAGTCCACAAGAATACCAGCAAACCCACCAGAAATCCCAGCAGATCTACAGATCCCGTGCTTGCAGACCAGCCCGCCATTGAAGCAGCACTACCTGCAAAGCCACCAATTACTATATTGGAGGGATTATTCCTTTTTAGCCAGATCGTGTATATGACTACATAAATAAAAATTCCCAAGGCAATCATACCTGCTGACACTAAATTTAACGTGAGCAGAGCAATGCTAACTGAAGAGACACAAAGTAGAAGTCCAAAAAATAATACATGCTGTGGAGATAACCTACCGGACGGAATGGGTCTCCTTGAAGTCCTCAGCATTACCTTGTCAATATCTCTGTCGTAATAGTGATTCAAAGCACTCGAACCCATTGAGGCTAATGCTCCTGCAATAACCAGGAAAGAAAGATTCCATGCAGAGATATCCCATCCGACCTCCGGCGTATTATCGAATCTACTCGCAGCCAACATAGAAGTTATTGCGGTGATAATGAGGACCATTACAATTCTAGGCTTGGATACCTCCAGGTAGTCTCTTACAGTCACTGTGTTATACCTTGATTGAGCTCTCACCATTCCACAATTTAACTCATTCGCCGATTGGAGATGTGAACTTCTCCCTAACGAGCTCAACCAAATGAGCCAAAGATGCATCATTCTCTAATGCTTTCAAGTGTAGAAACTACTTGCCATAGCATCGTCCTTATATGAGACTCCATCTGCCTATTTTGTGTCAGACTGTCTAGCATACTCACAGCATTAGCCGCTCTTACAGTTATGGTACCCGATTTCTCATCTCTCAGAATTCCTAGAACATCCTTTACAAGGTTTCGGGTATTTCGTTGGATATCTCTGTTTTTAGTTATCGAATCCAAAGTTGAGATTGTTTTAGCTATTTTTTCTCGGTTCAATTTTTCCTTCTCTTCCCTCTTTTTTGCACTCATATAATGAATAGTAAAATGTCCCCAATTATTTGTTTTAGCCTAAAAGTAGTTATTAGGTTCTTCTACTTACTCATTCTGGATATTAATCGTGGAATTTGAAAAGGTTAAGATCTGCTTAAACAAGATTTCATCCGATCTTAATGATATTGAACAAAGGCGCGAGATCCTCATTAAGGGAACCCGAGATGTGATTATTAATTGTAGCAAGTCCATTATGTCGCTGCATCGAGGTAATTATCAAGAAGCTGCCATACTTATAGAAGAAGCTCAAACCACCTTAGGTTCGCTTAGAATCAATACACGAAATGATCTAGAAAAATATCTTTTGAATGCCGAACAGGAATTCGTTGAAGCTCGGCAGCTTAAATGTGTCTGTGATAAATCAGGCCTTGCTGGAATCGATGAATTGAATGTGGCAGCATCATCGTACATACTGGGGCTTCTAGATTGCGTAGGTGAAATAAAGCGTATGATTTACGAGAATTTGAGGACAGCAAATACTGAGAATGCACTTAGATTGTTCAATTTGATGGAAGATCTCTATAGTTCAATCTATCCTTTTTCAGTGTATGATAATATCGTCCCCGGCATAAGGAGAAAACTAGATGTGGCAAAAATATTGATTGAAAATGTTAGATCATCTATTACGGAGGAATCAAGCAGAAAGCTGTTAATTCGCAAAATAGACTCAGTTGAGAAACGACTTGGAGAGATGGATTCAAACTAGCCAACTACTTCACGATTTTTATATACACATCAAATCGGACAATGTAGCCCCATATCCCTGATCATTCATCCGTTTTCGAGTATATGCATCAATATATTTTGCCACTCGATAAATCCTTCAGGATTTTCAGGGTATTCAATGTAATGCTTCACGAGAACCGAATTCACTTCTGCAGTATGCTTTAAAGAAGCTGCCAACTTTTTGTTCATTGCGCTAGCAAGAACCAGACTAATCTTACCCACCAGGCCGAACTCAGGGTGTTCGCCATTCGTAATCTTCTCTACGTCAAGTCTGGAAAGAAAATGCTTCATTCCATAATTAATCTGCTCGTTTGAAAGACCCTGGAGCATCCGCCTAAATACCTCAAGTCCAGCAGTCTTGTAACCATACTCGTTAACAAAATCTTTATTGTAGTCCCAGAGGCCAACTTCAGAAACATCTCCTGCCTGAATGGCATTTACCGCATGTTTTCCTGCTATGGTGGCAGCAATTATAGCCGGACCTATTCCTCCTGCATCTAGAGGCTTGGGCATCCATGCTGAATCTCCCACAATCATATACCCATTTGCTACCATACAGTCATTTTGCCTCCGTACAGACACCTGCCAAGTACCCCAGGAATTTCCTTGGTCTAGATCTTCCACTGACAATGTGGGATTATGCACAGCTGGGTTTGAATTCAAGTATTTGTCTATTAGATACTTTAGATTCATGCGGCTACCGCTTGTCTTATTTTTTAGATCTAGGGCCTTTTGCTGAATTCCTAATCCAATATTCGCCTTAGAACGGCCCTTCGGGAATACCCAGGCGTATCCTCCAGGAGCAATATTTTGGTCAAGGTGGATTATACAATATTCAGGATCGAAAAAGGTTTTGTCATCAGCGCCAGGTTCAAAATTACATATGTATCTTCCTGTTGCCTCTAGGTCATCCCTGTGGATCTTTCTCTGAATAAAAGATTTTACAGCCAAATTCGTTCTCAAGACAGATGTGACGCCTGTACAATCTACTACCACTGCTGAGGTTTTTCTGAACGGGGCTTTTTGTTTCAAGTCTTCACCCTCCACTCCGACGACCTTATCCCCATCAATAATCAGGTTTCTTAATACAACGTCACCCTTTAGCTCTATGCCTCGTTCTAGTGCCTCTCTTGCCTGTTTATGTGGCAACAACTTCCTGTTTAGGATGTAGCCCTCCCCATCAAATGAAATCCCAGTATCGTGATCGGGAGAATAGGCCACTACCCCCTTTACAGGATGTTCGATTTCCGGATACTCCCAATTAACGCGTATATGTCTATTCATGTAGTCAACCGGCTTTTTGCCCACTGCGTCTCCACAAATCCAACCAGTCAAAGTTTTCCTTCCCAATGAACCTAATTCATTCCTGTCGACCACCAAGATTCTTAGGGATTGTGCTGAGTAATACGCGGCGGAACATGCAACGATCATGCCGGATAACCCTCCGCCAGCAACTAAAATATCATAATCTCTATGACTAACAGACATAGCCTATAGGCGTGAATTGCGGTTTCTGTATTTAAAGTTAAATTACCCCTATACAAGCGGGAGTGGCCCATAATTGAGTTCTATTTTACAGTCACGGATTTGGCAAGATTTCTGGGATAGTCTGGGTCAGCGTTCTTCTTGAGCGCCAAATAATAGGCAATCATCTGAAACGGTATTACCTCCAGTAGAGGATAGAAAAATTCATCCACCTGTGGAAGTGTTATATACCGGTCATAAACCTCATTCGGTGCATTTCCGATACCAATGATTAAGGCTCCTCTTGTCTTTATCTCATGAGCGTTCGCCTTGATATCATGATATGTAGAATCATTAGGATTCAAAACCACAACACAGCTATTCGAATCTATTAGTGCAAGCGGCCCATGCTTGAGCTCACCTGCAGGAATTCCTTCTGCATGAATATAGCTCAATTCCTTTATCTTTAGAGCCCCTTCAAGAGCTATTGGATAATGGATAGACCTACCTAATACATAGATGTCTTTGGTCTCCTTCAATTCTTCAGCGATCAGCTCGAACAATTCTTGATTTTGGATGAGGTCTCTCACGGCATTCCGCAATTTGTATCTCTTGTTCTCAACTCCCAGAGCTCCTCCAGACAATGTATCTGCTATCAAATACAGCATGGTGAGCTGTGAAGTAAAACTCTTAGTTGCAGCCACTCCTATCTCTGCTCCGCAATCAATGTTAAGAAAACAATCACTCAAACGTGCTAAGGAAGATGTCGGCACATTGACTATTGAAACAATTGTTGTACCTACTCTCTTAGCAGCCTTTATAACCTCTAGAACGTCTGCAGTTTCCCCGCTTTGTGAAATGGCAACAACCACCGAATCTTGCTCGATATCATCCACTACGTACTGAAACTCACTTGAAATGATTGCTTCGGACTTTTTCTTGCAATACTTTGCTAGAAGGTTCTTTGCAACCAAAGCACAGTGATAACTCGTGCCACTTCCAGTTATGTACAGAGACGGTGCTGATTTTAAGATGTCACAGACATCTCGGATCCTAGCTTCTTGGTTCCTTCCGCAACTAACAATAGTGTCTGGCTGTTCATTGATCTCCTTGATAGTGAAATGTGCGTAGGTTCCTTTGTCGATCGCACCGAATTCCCAAGCCACTTGAGTTATCGGTCTCGAAACGGTTTCACCATCAAAATTAATAGTCTCTATTCCGCCCGCATTTAGGAGCACAATATCTCGATTGTCAAGAAATACCGCTCTGTCTGTGTAATTCAAAAATCCCACTACGTCACTGCTAATGTAATAGCCATCCTTGGAAATTCCTACGATGAGTGGTTCATCTAATCTGGCTCCAGCTATTGAACCATCCTCAAATCCTGCTATGAAGGCAAATGCACCAACCAATTTTTTACATGTACTCAAGATCGCTCCCCTAACATCGTGTGTAGCGGTGTAATCTTCTTCCAGGAGATGCGCAATTACCTCACTATCCGTATCACTCTTGAACTTATGCCCGGTTCGAGTCAAAGATGATTTTAGCTCAGCATAGTTCTGAATTATCCCATTGTGTACAACGGCGATTTCTCCATTACACGATGTATGAGGATGAGCATTCCTTTCTGTGACATCCCCATGTGTTGCCCACCTAGTATGGCCTATCCCGATTCTTCCAGGCATAACCCTCAAAAGTAACGATGAATCTACATCTTCTACTTTCCCTACTCCTTTTCTAACGCTCAATTTACCACCATCTATGGTTCCTATGCCGACACTGTCATAACCTCTATATTCCATTTTCTGGAGGCAATTCACTAAGAGAGGTGCAGCTAAAGATTCTCCCCTATACCCAATAATTGAACACACAAATACGGTAATCTGAATAAGGTAATTAAAAATTACCAAAAGCTTGTTGTGACCATTATAATGAGACCTTTGCTGTGAAATAAGCGTAATAAGATAGTTCTACTGTTAAGATGCGCTTTGTCGATCAATATTTTTCTTTACCCCCCATAATTTATATATAATATTCTTCAATTGTAAATGGTGAAAAAGACTCTTCTTTACAGTGTAGGGGATAAGATGCTCTCAAAACCGATAACCATTTACGATGATGTCACTCACCTGAGCATCCTATCTAATCCTATTGCTTGGAAAATTCTACAGTTACTCTCATCTGAACCAAAATATACTGCCCAGTTGGCAAGGGATCTCAGAATTTATGAGCAAAGTGCCTACTACTATGTGCAAAGGTTGCTCGAGATTGGAGCAATCCAAGAAGCGGGGAACAAGACGATCAGAGGAGGAACGGCACGTCTCTTCAAGACAGCCAGTCCATCGTTCGGAGTAGAGATGGACTGGGGAGACTCTTATTTCAGTTCTCTGCCCAACAATGGCCGCCAAAACCCAAGCAATCTGATTTTCTTTGAGGAGTTCATAACTCGAAACTTGTTCAATGGTTTGATAATTGTCGGTGCTCCCGATCCACACGGCCCATACAAGTCATCCGCAAGAGATGGTCATTACGCGGTCCAATTAGCATTCTTTCTGGGAAACATTTGTAATATGCCGGACGAATTTATAGTAAAACTAGATTCTGACGCAAGAGCAGAGCGAGCTGTAAACGGGCGTAACGTTGTGAGCATAGGAGGTCCGGGTACAAATATCGTTACAGCAGAATTCAACAGGCACCTTCCCATTAGATTCAATGAATCCAACTTCTGGTCTGGTCTTATTGCAGAAACCGGGGAAGTCTTTAATATGGATAATCATGGATTAGTTGCCAAAATTCGAAATCCATACGATGAGACCAATGCAATAATTGTGATCGCCGGGGTAAGGTCAATAGGTACTAAATCTGCGGTGATGGCTTTAACAAACTTTGGCAGCCGCACTTTAGGCAATTATGATCGTGGACAACAGTGGGCAGTAGTAGTGCAGGGTTTTGATATGAATGCCGATGGCAAAATTGACCACGTAGATATACTTAAGGAAATTAGTAGGTAGTACTCTGTCTGAATTGGGATTACGTCTTATGGTTTCGGGTTAGTATTAGGCCCAGGCGGCGAATGGGATACTTCTATGTGTACGAGTAACTTGTCTTCTTCGTCTTTTTTGACTATGTGTCCAGGCAAGTTAACAAATCTGTCTCCAATTGATACATGCCCATGAACAACTATCTGTCTAGCTGCGTAAGGCGATTTGGTATTTATCTTTCTCATGGTCATTGTTTGAAGCCTCCTTTCCAACAAGTGTTCTATCTTGAGATTTAGAATATCGTCCAAAGACGCAGACTCATCTATCAGGCCCAGGCGACCAAGGTACCTTAGCAAATCTATCTCTCGTTGACGCCTCGGTTCAGCCGGTAGTGCAAGTAAGGCCCTTGCCTGATTCCTAAACCCGGCAACCTCAGTCTGTGCCTTCCATAACTCACGTTTGTTCCTAAGCCCATAAGATCCTATTACATAAAGTTCCGAGCTGAGTTGATCTGATGTCCAAATCCTTCTAGGTCTGCTAAAGCTCTTTCTCGATTTTCGCGGATCTCCCATTATTCATTCACCTCCAACAAGCCCTTCATCATGATCCAGTCGAAATAGGCGACACCTTTCCGCTCTTCTTAACACCTACTGCACTTCCCCTTCTTCCAGTAGTTCTCGTGTGCTGACCCCTTACCCTTAAGCCAAACATATGTCGATATCCACGCCAGCTCATGACAGCCTTTTCTCTATTTATGTCATTGGCTATCGCAAAATCCAGGTCCGAAGTAATAAGATGTGTATCCGATCCTGTATCCATGTCTGCCCTTCGGTTTAGATACCATGCAGGCATACTGATTTTTGAAGGACTCTTCACCGCAGTCTCGATTTCCTGGATCTCATTCTCGGTCAGGAATCCTACCCTAATCGATGGATTGATGTTTAAAGACTGCAGTAAAACCTGAGAATAATTATAGCCTAAACCTTTGATCCCACTTAGAGCCACAATCGCTTTTTTGCTTCCGTCTATGTCCTTACCAGCTATCCTGAGTATATGCTTATATTCGCTAGTAGACAAGCAGTCAAACCGTGTTCATTCCTACATAAAAACCATGCTGACGATAGACTGGATTATGCTACCTTCAAGTGAGACTAGGGAGTCTTACTATTAGTTTTTTGAAGCATTCCAACAACCATCTAAAATATTGTGATCTTACATTATGGATTTGATTTATGTAATCCGGCATTATTTGGAGGGTTGTTAACGATTGTAGCGTACATCCTAATTTCAGACAACCGTCCCGACCTAGAAGCAAAATGTCTACAAATGGTAAGAACAAGCGTTTCCGATACGGCAGAAATAATTTCGCATCACTTGTGGCAATGGTTTTCATTCCTCTCCAAAAGCAAATAATGCAGGCAAACATCGACTCTAATCCTGTATAGGCCAGCTCAGGATGTGTTCCCTTACCATCTAGGTTCGGATCGCCTTATCAATGTGCATCATGATCCTTTAAGTTGTAGAAGGACCAATTTTAGGGCATTGATCCTCATCACAATCGTGCATTTATTCATCTTTTAGCAATCCTTATGGGAATCGTGGATATTTCAGCCAGGGGAAACAAAATCATAATAGTCGACTGTCGACAGTCAACCTTAATACAGAAACAATTCGTGACTATGAATTGGCACTGTGTGATTCCCAATGTTGTTCGTTAATACAAATCGATCTTGCGATGTCAAAGATGGATCCTGGTTGTGATTGTTATATATAAGACGCGCCATATCTCATTCCCCAAGTCCAATATGAGTCCGAGAGACGTCATAGAGAAAATTGTCCACCGTTCATACTCATCAACTCCTAGTTATACCGAGAATATGGCTGGGTTGCCTAGCAACTATAAGGAGATAAACAAGTTGGGAGACCTCCTAGAAGTTAACTACAAGCACATGTCTGCACATGAGCAAATAAGACTGAATCTGAGTGCTAGATTGAAGAATGGTATAGCACCATTTCCTGGAATCGTCGGCTATGAATCAGATGTTATTCCCGCATTAATTCGTGCAATACTTGCAAGACATGATGTTCTTCTTATTGGAGAGATAGGACAAGCAAAGACAAGAATTGCGGAATGCGTTGCAAAAAACTTGCTATCACCTATACCCATTGTCGAAGGATCGTTGACAAATGACATTCCTACCTCTATTGTTGGAGAAGACCTTGTGGCAATGCTTTGTGATGAAGAAGTACGAAGAACGACTCCCGAGTTCACTGTCTCAAAGGAATGTGAGGATTCAATAAGGAATAACAGATTACAAACGCGGATAAAATGGGTAGAAGGCTCTGATCGTTACAGATATCTCCTTGCAACTCCAGACATCTCGGTTAAGGATTTGGTCGGTCAGATAGATGCTATTAAGATCGCAAAGAAGGGGGTCGAGGTCTACGATATCGAGTCGTACTCTCCCGGTTACCTTCTTCAAGCCCACCACGGCATGCTATGCATCGACGAACTCCCAGTACTTGACCCTAGAAAGCAAGTAGCACTATTAAGTATACTGCAGGAAGGAAAATTTACAACAGGTTCGTATCCAATAACGTTCAAACCGGACGTAGAAATTTTTGCAACGGCTAATCCTACTGATTATACTCATTCCGGCAGGATTATAGAACCACTGGCGGATCGTCTCCGAAGTCACATAAAGACACACTATCCAGTGAGCTTGGAGGAAGAGATGCTGATCATAATCCAAGAAACAAGAATAGTAAATTCATCGCGAATTTTTATCCCAATTTTCATTTTGAAAACTCTTGGGGTGATAGTTCAACTCGCAAGATCTCGAGAGGAAGTCAATCACGAGAAAGGGGTAAGTGTGAGAATGGGCGTGCATTCTATGGAGCTATTGATAAGTGAATCCGAAAGAACTAGATCATTAACGCGTCCGGTCCTTACGATCCCTAGATTTTGTGACATCGAGAGTATACATCAGGCAGTAAAGTTTGAGCTCTCTGAAATGGAGGATTCGTATGAGACTAGATCGAAACTGCTACGGGTTCTGATTGGTGAAGCATTCAAGAAGGTCTCCCTGGCTTACTTGGGTGCCCTCGATGGATTAGAACTTCAACAGATACGTAATGAGTTCTCAGAGCAGAAAACGTTCATTGTTTCACAGGGTATGCTAGGAATTGACCCTTCTAAATCATCCGATTATGACATTCAACTCGGAAAGTTCCCTTGCCTTAAGCAAGTCATCCTGAAGATTACTGACCATATCCTTAAAGAGCAGGGTGAGTTCGTAGAATGGACCAGAAAACACGGGATAGACGACCAGATGATTTCGATTCCTTCAATATTCGACGGAGAGCTGATGGCGTCCGTGTGTGAACTTGTACTAGAGGGCTTGACATGGACACATCCTGCCGTCTTAGAAAAAAAGAATCAAAATGAATACGGACTGTCTAGTTAGAATGACCAGTTCATCAGAAAGGAAGTATTTCTTCCGTTTAGCAACCTCTGGGGATAATTCCAGCGAACCACGTTCCTCAG
>JBKPHJ010000411.1:0-10385 GCA_046729835.1 Thermoproteota archaeon | reverse complement strand
TAACTGTACCTATTGTCAAGGATCGAAATGATGGCGTACACAGCATAGAATTATGGTGTATAGATTGTCTTAGAGGAGAACTTCATAAGAACGGATAAGATCACATTAAATAAACTTAAAAATATCTCATTTTTCATTTTTTCATTAGAGCAAGCAAACAATCTTAGCAAGCAACCTTAGGCTTCTTTGATTCTCAGCCAAGTACTCCTAGAAAAGTCCTGGTAAACCTTCTTCTGGCTATGCTAAATGCTTTCTTACCTCTAGGTGTAAGACTGTATGTTATAGTCTTGCCTGTCTTCTCCTCCTCATTCAGAAATCCCGCATATCTGAGGCTCTTAAGTGCAGGATAGATTGTTCCTGGACTTGGTCTGTCACCCCTTCGTTTTGCCAGCTCATCAGCTATTTCCTGACCATGCATAGACTTTTTAGAAAGTAAGAAGAGAATTAGAAATCCCAACATACCTCTCATGTCGCAGCATGCCTCCTTCTCCTCATCACCATCATTGGGCATGATCATATACTTAGTATTGGATATCCGATATATATAAATACATCTTAGTGCATATATCGTATAGCCAATATGACATATGGAAGTTGTGGTTGTGGTAGTAGTAGTGGAATAGATATTCAAAAGGCAAGAAGCTTTCTAACCAGAGAAGAAAAGGTTTCACTGCTAAAAGAATACAAAGACGATCTAGAAAAAGAAGTTCAAGGGGTATCTGAAAGGATCAAAGAGCTAGAGCACAAATAACTAAATCCCCTTCTTTTTCTTTAGCGATTGCTATTTTCCTTAGTGTAGGAGAGTCCAGAAGAAAGTTTAATCTAATACACTGAAAAGAATGGGCTGGCGATAAACCAAGTAGTATTTGTAGGAGACATAGTACTTTATCTGTACATTCTGTATTCTCCAATTGAATTTTAACTGAAAAACGCTTTTCTCGGTAATGTCTTCTTTATAATCTAATTCCACCAACGAAAATGAATTCTCCTTACCAACATAGTAATTAAAATCATTTCTTATCATGATCAGCTATGTATACTTCATTATTGATAGCATGAAAGAAGACCAACACATTTTGGTGTTCGTTGCCTTGAACCTTGCCATGCAATCCCCCATTTTAAAATCTCAATGTTATCCATAAATGAGTCATCAATTGCGAACATATCCGATATCGGTTGTATGGTTTGGCATTGTACTCATAAAATAATTGTGAAGTTGCTGAAGCGCAAAATGCATTGAGATGAGTAATCCTTTGCGTAGGTATTCATCCAGGTAAATTGTACTTGCTTCCATATCTAAGTAATTTTTCTAGGCTCTGTTATAAAAACCAGTTCCATCTTCTTTTTTCTTATCATACGGAACAAATTCTTGTGCTTCATCTAAAACAAAGACAACCTTTGACTGAAGACATACCTGCTGTCCCAAATCTGTTTGGCGAACTTCAGATCCACCGTCGCTGGGTTGTGACTTGACAAAATATCGAGATTGATTAATGTGTTTAACGGCTCGAAAAGTGTGTTATTAATTGATCGAGCTGTTGGCGATTCACCATGTATATACCCAATAGTAATATACTAATAGTAATATACCAACGCACTTTACTTACTTATTGGTATATTAGTAGTGATTATATATCATGAACACGTAGACTATAACATGGGGAAAACTATGATTAATGGATTTATTTGCGAACGTTGTAACCACAATTGGGTGCCACGAAAAAATGAGACACCAAAAGTCTGTCCAAGATGTAAGAGCCCGTATTGGAATACACCAAGAAAAGCGTACAGACCTGAGAGAAAGCAGCGAGACGATCAACTTGTTCACGATGATCATCTTAATACGAATAATTTTCCGTTCCGAACCGTTGCACATAATAGTCCTGATGCTCACAGCAACAAAAATTCGATACATCATAAAGAAAACAAACTGAAAAGTTCTCATGGCACATCAGACCAACGATTATTTAATGAATCTAAAGCGGTTACCAAGCGCAACAATAGGATGGCATCGAAACTTGAAGAGATTAGTAGATTGGCCAAACTCTACTTTCATCAAGATGCAATAGATAATATGTTAAAAAATTTATCTTTGTTTGCCAAGAGCTCTGGCAGGGAGGAATCTTTTATAGATGAATATTTGGAAAAGTTACACAGTGATCCAAAGATGATGAATGTCTTTCGCGAGCTTTTGGCTCTAAACCCCTCAGTCTCCAATACGCCGGCGACAGGGCAGATTCGGCTGCATCCTCGTTTGGAACATCTGCCTCAAGATGCTATGAGCAAGTTAGCGGAGATTGAACTAGTATTGAAACCTTATTATGCTCCGCATTACCTTTGGGACACAATCGAAGGTTTAATAGAAAGATGCATTATGGCAGGAGACAACTCTTTTCTTGATGGCGCTCTAGAATTTTATAAGAGGGAGGCTAATTACTACGACGAGATGAGAAGGTTTTATTAACTCATTAGGACAATTGGCTGAGATATCTAAATACAAAGGTAATTACTATAACTATATCAATTTTAACATACCATATTCAGGAACCTAACGATCTCTAGGAGATGTTATAGTAAGAGAATATAGAAAAAACGGCATATTCCAGCCCAGGAATTAGGAAGATATTTTGCTTTTAAAAAAAGTTTTGGGATGTTTATACTATGTAGTTGATCAGTTATCATTTGTTACCAATTGCATTCTATTTCTTTACCTCAAAGGCTTTGAGAATCGTACCATATATTGGAGTATTTCCAAAATGGTTCTCTATCTTAGATGGATCGATCCATATGCTTATAACATCGCCTTCCATTGCAGTCACACTGATTGGCACGTTTTGAACTGGACCGTTCTTCATAGTTATTGTTGTAGTTCCGTTATACACTATTGTAGCATTATTCGGCATTGACAGACCTGTTAGAGTAAAGTTGCTGATCTCATGTTGATGCATTGCAGAACCATTTGTTCTAACCATACCGAAGGCCGCTTTGAAACTTGCAGTGGGTAATTGACTCTCACCAGCAGCAGCAGTACTATTTGTGGCTGCAGGAGCTGAGGTTTGGTTCCCAGTTTGATTGCCGCCACTATAGGTTCCTGCTTTAGTGACATTAGTCAAGCTTCCCTTCCAGTAACCTGAAACTATCCATGCTGGATTACCGCTCTCATCATTTTGAAGACTTGCTATGGTACCTGCTGCATAATAGCCAGGTTTCAATGCCATTTCACCATAATGATGATATCCCATTCCTTTCCCTTGTTGTTTGGGGTATGCTGCAGCATCGTTTCCGCTCATGCTAGATAGAGTTAATGCCAATGTTCCTGCTGTCAACAGTATTGCTGCAATTGCTAATGTGATATAGTTCTTAGCATTTGTCAAGGTAATAAGAGGTGGCTAAATATTATTTATTAATGCTGTGGTTGCTCTGTATCACACAGTATACATTTTCTTTGTGCTTGATTCTATCTCCTATTTTTTAGGAAGAGAGTAAAGAACTGATTTAACAAGGTACTACTTCACGGCTTACTCAATTATTTTATTAATCCGTGTTCCCATCACCATCTCCTTCTCCTCCTCCTCCATCCTCTTGCTGTTCATCCGTTGCAGCTTCTTCTCCTCCTCCATCCTCTTGCTGTGCGTCCGTTACAGGCGCCGTCGGTGTCGTTACTGATGATGCGGGAGCAATCCTGTAAATAATTCCATTATCATGTGATAGTACATACAAGTACCCGTCACCGGCCCCCGTTTCTAAATCGGTAATAGCTCCAAATCCATTACCAAAGACTATAGAAGATTGCTCCTGTTCAGTGTCTACCACCGAATCGGGGATATTATCAAGAATAAAGCTACTTCTCTCTGGATTCATTTTAAAGTTGTACAGATTTCCAAAATTGTTATCCCCTACAAATACATTACCAGAGTAGTTTTCTAAACTAGATGATTCTAGGAACTCTATATCGGTTACTGCATTAGGCTCTGACCAAGTCAGAATAGGATCTGCATAATGAGAACCAGGAAAGTTGACTAATTGAGCTTCCGTACTTCCTGATGCAGCAATAGGCCCCATAACTGTCTCCCAGCCGCTATTAAATCCTGGTCTTACCAAATTAATTTCGTCATTTGAGCTAGGTCCATTCTCTGTATCCCAGATATTTCCAGAAACAGGATCAAAGGTAAGTCCGAAACTATTTCTTACTCCATATGCATAGTATTTGCTTAATGGATTACTCGGATCGGTAGTGGCTAATGGATTATTTGGAGCTGGTGAACCATCATTTGGATTCACTCTAAATATTATACCTGTGTCGTCAGGATCTGGGCCATCCGGAAAATTCTGAAGTTTTCCATCATGATTTAGATCTCCTATAACTCCATAGAGATAGTTGTCCGGACCTATCATCAATTTCCCGCCATCATGATTTGGGCCAGGTATTGCTGGGAGATCTAGTATTAGAGTTGGGTTATCTAGTGTCTGGCCATTCCAACTGTATTTATAAACCCTGTTTCTTAGCTCTCCTGCTGCACCTCCTGATTCAGTATAATACAAGAAGACGGTCTGTGTTGCATTAGCACCTTGAACAGAACTAGTACTACCATTTAAAACTGCAATTCCAAGCAATCCGCGCTCATTTTCTGTGTCAACGGGTATCTGCAACACTGGTTGAGCTTGTAACTGTCCATTCGACACTAGTCTAACATTACCATCTTTTTCTAATACTAAGATATTGTTGTCATCCATAAATGCCATACTTGTAGGTGAACTCAAACCTTCCACGAATGATTCAACAGCGAGGTTTGGGTCGTTAACAGATTGCGCATATGCATTGTGTGGTTCATATTCTATAAGTGATAATGTCAAGCAAGTTAATACAGAGGCTAATATAGAAGGTGTTAGTGCAATATTGATTTTGGGCCACAAGTTAGTATGTCCATAAACTTTAGATTCCATAACGAATTCTCCTTATTAATCGATGGCATAGATAAAATAGGTTTCCATTATAGGGAAGAGATTAATTAATGGTTTTAAAAAGAGAAATTTCTGTGTTGTGTTTGGATCTTGCTCAATTTGAAGCATACAATCTATCGTAAACTGGTCGGTGAGTACATCCTTTTTATATGTATCGATGGAAACAATTATTCAGAAATCCTGGCTGTTAACGGTTATTAGGCTCTTTTAATATTCCGTACATTACAAGTTCATATATTACAGCATCTTAAATGCAAATAATACAATTTATATCCATCGATACTAAATTTTGTATATATTGAAAGATAAATGAAGAAAGGCTGAAATTTATTAGTCATAATCGCGTATTATCACATATGCAAACTAAAGCTATCCATGATAAAATTTCAACAATTAATCCTGCTACAGGACAGGTCATTAGTTCATATGACATTGCTGACAACCAACAAATATCTCAAGTAGTCAGTAATGGCAGAACTGCTTTTGAAAAGTGGAAAAAGAAAGACATAGTGGAACGCTGTGACTATATAAGAAGTTTGGCAAGAATACTGAATAAGAACAAAGACCAGTACGCCAAGAATATTACACTAGAAATGGGAAAGCCCATAACACAGTCATATGCAGAAATAGAAAAGTGTGTATGGCTATGTGAATATTATTCTGAACACGGAGAATCATTTCTACGAGATCAAATTATACCGACTGAATTTCGCAAAAGCTTCGTTGCTTTCGAACCTTTAGGAATAGTAGTAGGTATCATGCCATGGAACTTTCCTTTTTGGCAGGTTATGCGCTTTATAGTTCCAACTTTGATTGCGGGAAATGTAGCAATCCTAAAGCATTCTAGTATATGTATTGGTTGTGCTCTAGATATCAAGGATTCATTAACTGCAGCGGGATTTCCTGAAAGCGTGTTTCAAATAGTCATTGGTGATTATAGAGCTGGTGAAGCACTTGTCCAGTCAAAGATCAATGCGGTATCAGTTACAGGAAGTGTCAATACCGGCAAAAGAGTCGCAGAACTTGCGGCCAAAGGTTTGAAAAAGTACGTATTAGAGTTGGGAGGAAGCGATCCATTCATTGTATTAGAAGATGCTGATTTGGATCATACTGTACCACAGGCAGTTCATTCTAGATTACTGAATACCGGTCAAAGTTGTATTGCAGCAAAAAGGTTCATAGCTGTGAAAGAAATAGCAGATAAATTCACAAAATTATTTGTCCAAAACACCGAGAAGGAAATAGTTGGAGATCCAATGGATTCAAAAACCACTGTTGGACCATTAGTTAGAGAAACTCAAAGACAGGCACTAATAAGACAGGTTGAAGATGCAAAGTCAAAGCATGCTGAAATATTGTTAGGTGGTAATATAATCAATGGTAACGGTTACTATTATGAACCAACTCTAATCTCTAATGTAAATCATGAAATGGATGTTTTAAAAGAAGAAGTATTCGGGCCCGCTGCACCTATTGTCATAGTAGAGAATGAAGCAGAAGCTATTGTAGAAGCAAATAATTCAGGATTTGGCCTAGGCGCTAGCATTTGGACTAGCAATTTTGAAAGGGGACTTAAGCTTGCTCGAGAAATTCAAACTGGAGTGGTCAAAGTAAACGAAATGGTAAGATCTGATCCAAGGTTACCATTTGGAGGAGTAAAATATTCTGGCGTAGGCAGAGAGCTATCAGAATTTGGTATAAGGGAATTCGTCAACGTGAAAGCGATAGCAGTAAAAGACGTAACAACTAGACTACTTGTGGAATGATAAACAGAAATGATAAATAGAATCTACTGGCTAGAAAAGAACGATGTACAAATTAATGCCCCTGGAATGTCACTAGCTGCAAATCTTAGATATTCTATGTATTCATTCTTATCATTAGAAACATAATTTTGGTAGCTACAAATTTGATAGACTTCACGACGACCTCCTCAATGAGATGATCTAACTATGTCAGCTATAGAGAATTATAAGGAAGCAAACGGTCAAAGAGCAAAAGAAATCGAAGCCCTTGGTGGAAAGCTTAATGAGTTATACATCAATATGATAGATCGTGTACAAAAAGCAGAGGACAAATTTCTAATTACAATAAAAAAAGAAAATAAAAATGAAAACGAAAAGATATGCAGTCTTGATAACTTGTTGTCTTATTTAGCATTAAGAGAACAGGATCTATTAGATTTACAGATAAGGTTAGCTGAAGAAGGCCTTTCTTCCTTAGGAATGTCGGAAAGTCATGTACTAGTTAGCATCGAACGAATTCTCAAACATTTTGGAATCAAGCCGGTTAATGCTAATGATAGCAGTTTATGTAGGATTGATTCTCAGAGTGGCAGCCTACTGTTGGCAAAACGTAGTGAATTGTTATTTGGCCCTGCTGGAAAAGAGAGAAGTACTCATATTATGGTAACACTTGATTCTTCTGATATCTATCAACATGATTTGGTTGAACAGTTACTCGAGAATGGTATGGACATTGCTCGTATCAATTGTGCTCATAATACCGAAAGAGAATGGATGCTACTAGTTGAAACTATACGTCACGCAGAAGAACGATTAGTTCAATGTGGGAAAAGATTGGGAGAACGTAGATGTATGATCTTAATGGATCTAGCAGGCCCTAAAATTCGGACAGGTCCAATGGAACTTAAGGTCAGGCCCTTACAAATTTCTTCCCCCAAAGATCTTCATGGCCGTCCTGTGCGTTTTGTCGAAGGATTTTTGGACAGTGAAGCAAGTGTAACAGAAGTATCGAATCTGGAAGGAGCACCATCAAGTTTTGTTATAGCAATATCCAGGACTAATTATGGTGGACTAGGCAGCTTAAAGGTGGGTCAAAAAATAATGTTTAAGGATGCACGGGATGAACGCCCACGGAATATCACAGTACTTGAACGAATAGGCCCCACTAGAGTAAGAATAGGATTGGAACACACAGCTTTTCTAAACGAGGGTATAAAATTAGAATGTCAACTAAATGATAATGATAATGATAGCAAGTGTTCATTTACTGTAGGAGCTATAAAAGCGCAACCAATTGAGATAAACGTAGAGGCTGGAAATATTCTTCGCCTTTATAGAGATATAAGGTTAGGTCATAACGCTGATAGCAGTGTTTCTGATGGTAGACCTGCAGGTATTAGTTGTACGCATCCCCGTATCCTTAACCAAGTCAAAGTTGGTCATAGAGTATTCATAGACGACGGAAAGATTGAAGCAATCGTGAGATCATCAAATGAGGAGTACCTTGAATTAGAGATCATATCGCCTAAGGGTATGACAGCCAAAATTAAATCCAATAAGGGTATAAACTTTCCTGATTCGCCTGTTAGAATGCCAGCGCTGACACCTGTGGACATCAAAAATTTGGATTTTATAGTTAAGTATGCAGATATGGTAGGACTAAGTTTTGTTCATGGATCCCAAGATATTTATGATCTACACAAGGCTTTATCTAAACTAGATCACTCAGACTTAGGTGTAGTTGCAAAGATAGAAACATCTGATTCGATTCATGATCTGGCCAACATACTTATCGCCGGACTTGATTTACCAAAATTTGCAGTACTGATTGCAAGGGGTGATTTGGCCGTTGAGGTAGGATTCGAGAATTTGGCATTCATTCAAGATGATATACTATGTTTATGTGAAGCAGCCCATATTCCTGTCATTCTGGCTACACAAATATTAGAAAGCTTAGCTGAAAGTGGCCTTAGAAGCCGTGCAGAAATTGCAGATGCAATTGTAGGACAACGCGCAGAATGTGTAATGCTAAACAATGGTCCACATATACTTGAAGCAGTTCAAACTTTGGCCCGATTATTAAGTACCGAAAAACGATACCAACTACCAAAGAAGCATCAGCTATTTAGAGAGTTTACAAAACAATATGACGTATTTGACTAGGATACGAATTGAATATCTAAAGGTTAGAGATTTAGAATTCTTTCTCCCGTGAATTATAATATCTCTTTCTTTCTTTCTTTAATCTCGAAGTTAACTTGATGTCTCGCTGAGATGCAATGATTAACTCGATACTTACCCCGCTGGGGTGTCACAGACATCGTTAAGCATGGATATGGACTGATGCAAGGAAATGGTCATTCATGGCCTAGTCATAATGGTAACAAGTGACCCAGATCATTTTGTTCAAGCTAAGGAAACTATTAATGCTTTTCACTATGACTTGCGCTAGTTCGAAACTTCGAGTGTTTTTTGCGATCCAAAAGGCCAATTTCAGAGATTTGTATCACCGGCCTCATCAGATTGAAGTGCATTGAAAACTACTCCCAATACCTACTTGTGGATACACCTCTTATCAAGTGGAGGGGCCGATACCGTCTCTCTACGTCATGCGATAGTTCTCGCGTAATCCCTGAGTAGATTATCATAACATAATTCTGCAAATTGCAATAAGCTCTTTCCATCATTATCCGTAGTAAGGTAGTTTTCGATATCTGCAGAAGAACTGTTTAGCAAATTTAACCCATACGGATTTTTAAGCGTTTCCATCACAGCAACGAGAGTAGCAATCAGTAGTAGTTTCTTATCATTTAGTCTTTGATTAATTATCGTTATCACTTTATGATAGTTTGAGCCTGCGCTTGCGTTTCGGAGCAAGATGTGTAATCGATTTAGTTTTCTATATATCTTTTTCGACTCTTCATTCTGTCTACTGATAATCTCATTATTTCATGAATTGAATTTCTTATTCCCCGGATTTCATTAATCAAAGCTACCTTCTTGCTTTGTAGAGCTATTACCTGATTTAACAAATCTTCGTGTCTATTTCTAAGACTTGGTAAACCATAACTCCCCAATTCTATTAAATCATAAATATCTTTATCTTTGGTAATTCTGTTTTCTTTTAGTATCTTATAAAGATGCAGAAGCAATGATAGAGAAAATTTTGCTTCATGATAAAGTATCTCCAAGCTGTCTAATTTTGTCAGTCTCCAATACTGAACATGCAGCTGCTCCACTTCGTCTGCAGACATGTCCAGTTCTATTGCAACTTCAACAGATTGCTTACCTTTTAGAAATAGCTCAAACGCACGCGCAGCTTTTGATTTCTCAGGTTTGTCAACCGAATCATTGTCTTCACCAGTGTGTTTTTTGATTACATCAGCTATGTCTTTGAATCCCATATGCACAACTTCTGCTATTTGGCGTCGTGTTTTACCTTGTTGGTAGAGCTGGATCACAAGGGCTTTTTTCTGATGCTGGTTTAGTGATGTGAAATCTGACATATAGCTTTGAGTGTATTACTAGAATATCTTCAGAGATCTTATTCAAAAACATTGTTATCATTTGTTTTCTTCTAGATATGATCTGTTTTCATCTGTTTTGCTCTGCTATTTCTTCCAATAGAAACCATCTAATATCTTCCCTTAGGGGGCGTTGGCATACGATCTGGCGAAT
>JBKPHJ010000410.1:0-18308 GCA_046729835.1 Thermoproteota archaeon | reverse complement strand
ATCCTACTATTAATCCTGATACCACATTTTCTATATAGAAGCATTAACAGATTCATTATTCGATGAATGGTTTCCTTAAGTGATTGTAGTGTAAATGACTAGAACATTATGAAACAAAATTTTATGATGCTTCATAGAATCATGTATCATATGATCTCGGCTACAGCATGCGTGGTTCCAACGGATTTGATCCTTACCCTAACCTTTTGTCCCAATCTCCCGTTCTTTACAAATACCACAAGACCATGAACTCTTGCAACACCATCTCCTCCTATCTTACTATCTTCAGTAATCTCTAGATCATATTCTTTTCCTGTTTCTAGGGGAAGAATTCTGTCTTCATCCATCGTTTACATCATGACCAATTAGCATATAATTGTGATTCCAAATTAATATGAACTATCTAATGCTTGTTACTGTTGCTATATACGTTAATGCACGATATATGGTTCTAAAGAACTAATATGGTAGATATTTGAATGATCGAGGAACTTCAAGTGTATAGATATATTGTGCAAGGAGTAATGTTAGCATGTTTTGCTTCCATCTATGATCACAGATTTGACGATGTTGTCAACTACAGAAATGTATCTGTCATAAGATTCGTTATCAGTTGCAGTAAACCGTATCACATATTCCATATCAGCGCCAGACACTATATAAGTCTCCATTATCTTCCATATTTCTTCCGAATCTGGAAAAGATTGGGTATAAATCGTCCTGTATGCAGGAAGACCACTAATTGATTCTATTCGTTTGGCTTCTTCAATACTTGCGTCGGGGCTTAGATGAACGTAGTCTTTCTCAGATTCTGCTATTCCTTCAATTGACTTGTCAGGATATTTAGAAATGTCCCACGCTTCTGATTCTATAGTGCTTTTATAACTTTCGGGAGTGTCGGGGTTGAAATTCGCCAAGCCTGTCATTGGAGCGCTTGTGCCTTCGCCAAACTTCTCATTTAGCTCTTCTATTATCCAGTTAGAAGGGTACATTATAGTTATACCACATTTGGCGTTGGAGTATTTTTGGGCCTAGTTTGCGCCAACGAATGTTGAATGCTAGTGATGTCGGAGAGAGACAATTCTATAAATATTACTGTTATTATGATAGCGGTCATATTTTTATAGAAGATAGTTCTATAGTCTTTTGTTGAACGGCTATAATGAGTTTCACTGAGAAGCGCTGAGTCGTTTTGTTTACGCGGTGAGTGAACGCTGACTAGCAAACCGCGATGGGCATGTGCGACGTGCGGGATGTATTCATCTAGAAAATATAGCGTCAAGCGCCACATAGTTAGTATGCATAACGGTATGGCTAATCTTGTTTCATTTATAGACTATCTGGCTGGTCGACGCCAAGGATACTATCTCTCGAATCCAATCCCGAATTACTTGGTTAAAAATCAAAGCCAGGTTGCTACTGGCGCGACGACACCAACGCGACCAGTAGACGTTATGAAGGACGAGCTGTTTCGAGTAGCACTAAGAAAGCAGTTCGGCTCAGCGCTTACTAAGTAGAAATTCTAGCTTCTTTCTTTTTAATTCTTCTAGCTCTTCGATCCCCAAGCTTCTGGCCTGGGCCAAGAGATTCCAGACCCCCAGGCAGTCCGAGGAGTAAGGGGTATGAAAATGAACTATATTGTTATATTGTTATATCTTAACAATGTAGATGTCAAAATCAACACCTTTCCAATATCGATGCACATGGAGACTCCAGAATGCGACTCATAACAAACTCGGCGATTTGTTAGAATTTCCTATGAAACATAATTGCTGTAGGACGCACCTTTAGAAATCACTTAGACTGAACAAAATTCGTTTTTGGTAGAAATAAGCCAGAAGCATTTGTGTGATTTCCCGAAGCAAAATGTCATGGCATATACTAGATAAATGAGAAGATGATGACATCACAGTAGTCTTTTCTATCAACGATTGCAGTCATTTGATGATTAATGCTATTAAATTATCTGTCGTGTGTCAATATATGTCCTATATATTGTATGATATTATTTATATTCGAAAGAGGGTATTTTAGCTATTTTTATTAGATAGCGCGATCTCAGGGGTTGCTTCTGAAACAGGTTGCATTTTCATATTGCGTTGTAAACTGTATTTATGCTCTTGGCTTTGGTCATGTACTGGCATATGCAGATTGCAGATGATTACCCCAAGACATACATCACATTCTCTACCTGTCCTTGTGCTACAATACTCACACATAAGCGTCAAAATCTCTCACACATTAAATCTGCTAGTCCCGACCTAAAAACTATGTGACGGTTGCAATAAATATCCGATACTATTTTCCAACATTGGACCTATAACGGAAAAAAGGAGTCTCAGCAGACGTGTACTGTGCTCAGCCTCAAAGATGAACTATTAATTCTAGGATAGTGCAGAATGTATTTCGAGCAAGGATAGATATTCTCTAAAGTGAATAAATGTCGATTACGCTACAAGTTATGGGGTAATGTCCCATGTGTGACGCCCTGCCCAAACCCGTGACTAGACATTGACCATCATAAGGAACTCAACAAAATTATACTTAGATGTAAATTTGCACAATATATACTATAATTAATATGCGAAACGACTTGTAAGCTTAATTGGCTGAGATCTATGACAATAAGCAGAGCAGATATAAGCCATATCATCACTTTCATGATGATAATATGTGTTATGACGGGACTGACGAGGAATTGTCAAAAAGTGACATAGAGTCACACAATGTGGAAATAGGGTGTCATTACTGCTGTACGCAAAAATGTCCCTGTTATCTGTTTGAGGTTAATTATTACTATAACTATGGATTATCTAGACGTAGATTGATACTATGTAGTGATTGTTACAACAACATCTATGGAATAGGACGAAATTTACCTTCTGAAATAATATCTAAAGCATTTAAAAGAATATGTGAGGCTATAAAAAAATTGGCTAAGTTTGGGCCTAGTTTAGGAATTCACAACAGGGTGAATTATTTTGAAGCTGTACAGAATGCTTTCGACTGCAATCCTGAGGTACGAGCGTATTTAGGAGAAAATTGCATTATCGATAAAAATCTAAAAGGACTTTGGAGTTTTACCTATACGATAATCAACGAGGAGGGGAATGGCATAAGGCTAATGAATAGCGATCCTGATAACTTGGTCTTAGGTATTTATTGCTAGATAGTTTTGAAAATATTTATAGCTTGTTTTATAGGAACCGATGCATTCTGAAAAATTGACATATATCCATTAGGAATATATGAATAAATTGAAAGATTTTAGCTTATACAATTTATACTTCAAATGACTGATTGCATGCGGTGATGTTTACGACCGATTTAAGTAATGTTTTAAGCGAACCGGATCAGTTCATCAAAGTCTTACAAAAAAATAAGGTCTAATTATAGAATAAAGATAATAACATATAGCATATAAGATCACATTAACAGCGTTCGATGGTCAGCCAAAACTATCTTTCTTCAGTTAGAAGTCGCTAGAGACCGCTATTTAAACTATCTAGCAATCTATATATCCCGGTATATGTGTCTGTTATCGCGATAGCAAGGGACCTGATTGGACACTGCAATTATTGTTGGTGTTATTATAGGTTCTGTCGTAGCAATGGTACTAGTTTTTGGAAAAATAGTACTAGGTGTTGCATGGACAGAAAACAGCGCACGTAAGCTAAAGATGAATCAAAACCAAAACGCAAATCGAGCGGTGTATGAACATGGACAAGATACTGACCATTTAAGAAGTGGAGCATCCTTAAACCAAAGCGAAAACCAAAATGAAAAGAGCAAACAGCCTGTACAAGTTCAAGACAAGTCAAAAGATTTCGGTTTTTTAATAAACAAGGAAGTTTCTACATGTGATAGGGTAAAAATAGGAGGCATATACGCTATACACAATAGATTGATGATTATCATAGATGCTTCACAAGGCAAGAGATATGAAATACCAACTTACTATGTAAGAGAAACTAGCCAAGATACAGCTTTAATAGATATATCTGTCGGAGATTTAGAACACTACAAACCACAAGTAACCATTTGAATAAATAATAGTTGACACTAAGGCAAACACTATTGCCCTATAATATTATATAAGATAGTCTTTACTGAATTACTACTGGTTTGATTGGCAAGACAATGTTTATATCTCTGACATATGATTCACTTGCCAAGATAGACAAATAAATAGTCGAGATGACTTAGGTGGATACAATAATACAATCTGCTGTTGTGTTGGGAGGAACCCTAATCCTAGCAATTCCTTTTGGTCTATACATGGCTAGGATGATCTCCTATGAAATTAGACCTTTGGAAAGAACGTTAGCGATAGTAGAAAACGGGTTTTACAAATTAGTTGGAATAGACGCAAACAAACAAATGACGTGGAGAGAGTATCTGTTTGCGCTTTTGCTCGTAGACGGGATTGTTGCTGTAATATTCTTCATAATTCTTTTGGTGCAGAACATCTTGCCTTCATCAACTCCAGGATTAGAAGGGTTTCCAATTGATCTCGCATTTATGGAAGCATCGTCTTTTATTACGAATACCGATTTGCAGCATTACATTGGTGATCAACAGCTCTCTATTCTATCCCAAATGATTGGTATAACTTTTATCATGTTTGTCGCACCAGCTTCTGCTATTGCAGCTTCCTTTGCATTCATCAGGGCGTTTATTAGGAAGAATTTTGGGCTGGGGAATTTTTATGTTGATTTTACTCGAATTGTCATAACCCTTTTGTTGCCTGTTTCCTTTGTTTCGTCGTTATTATTGATGGTATCTGGAGTTCCCCAAACTCTAGATTCATCTACTACTGTGGAAACACTTGAAGGTAAAGAACAGGTAATAACTATGGGGCCTGTAGCATCTATGGAATCCATAAAAGAGCTTGGTAGCAATGGGGGTGGCTTTTTTGGATCAAATTCTGCTCACCCTTTTGAAAATCCAAATGGGCTAACAAATGCATATGAAATCTTTTTGATATTGATAATACCAATGTCCCTTCCCATTGCATATGGTAAGCTAGTCGGTAAGGGGAGAGGGGCTTCAGTTCTGATCGTCATGCTGATAGGGTTTGGAATAGCTTTTGCAATCGCACTATCACAGATTAGTAGTCCTGATTTATTGGAGACACGGTTTGGAAGTTTTGGTAGTATTTTTTTTAATGTAGCTTCAATAGAAACCAATACAGGTGCCGCAAATTCTGCGCTGGCAGGGATGTCTCCAAGTGCAGTAATATCACTTTTCCTTGGAATGTTCGTACAAGCGATCCCAGGCGCAGTAGGAACAGGTATGATGACTATGATAATATACATTATACTGACGCTATTCATAGTTGGTTTGATGGTAGGGAAAACCCCTGAGTTTATGAGTATGAAAATAAGCCCAAAAGATGTGAAGTTAGCAGCGTTGATATTTTTGATACATCCTGCACTTATCCTAATTCCCACCGTGATAGCCTTTGTAACAGGAAATGTACAGGCAATTGTAGAAGGAAAAATAACCCCATTCATGTATACACGGGCTCTATATGAGTTTACATCAGCAGCAGCAAATAACGGATCTGATTATTTTGGTGCTTCAGCAGATACTGCCTTTTGGAATTGGTCTACCGGGATAGTTATGTTATTGGGCAGGTTCGCCCCCCTAGGTTTAATGTTAGCGATAGCCGGTTCATTCACTGTAAAGGACAGGAAGGAAGTTATGGAACCCATTAAGACACAAGGCCCATTATTTATATCAGTATTAGTGATAATAACATTTCTATTGACAGTATTGACATTCTTTCCTTTTATAGTATTAGGACCATTTTCAATTTAGAATGAGTAGAGATGAGTTTTAAGCAAATGATAAAAGATATTTTCAAGAATAATCCTCTGAAGAGAATAGTTATAAGAAAAGATGGAGATCATGATGAAGATAAATCTGTAAGTAATTTCAACGACGTTACTGGTGGTGAAGGTAAAATGGACAATGATCGTAGAACATCAACAACGATGCGGTTATCATCATCATCACTTTCAATGATCAAGAATAGGAGAGTATTGATTGATTCACTAACAAAATTGAATCCGTGGTACTTAGCTAAAGAGAACCCAGTGATGTTCACAGTAGAAGCAGGTTTCTTTGTAGTTCTAGCAATAGCCATCTTTCAGAATGGATCTACAGAATTTGTAAGTCAGAATCAAATATTTTACTTTGAAATTGCGATAATACTAATATTGACAACATGGTCTGCTACATTCTCAGAATCACTATCAGAAGCGCAGGCCAGAGCTAGAGTTGATTCTCTTAAGAGTTTAGAAAAGGAAGTATCAGCGCGCAAAATAGTGCATGGGAAAGAAGTAATTGTAACTTCTACGAGCCTCAAACCAGGTGATGAAGTGAAAGTATATGTGGGCGAAATAATCCCAAGAGATGGGCTGGTAAATGAGGGAAAAGCATTTGTAGATGAGTCAATGATGACCGGTGAGTCTAACCCAGTATTCAAAGAAAAAGGGGATCATGTTATCGGTGGAACAAAAGTTGCTAGTGACAGAATGGTGATAGAAATAACCGCTGAAGCTGGAAGGAGCTTCCTAGATGAGATGGTTGGTCTGATACAAAACGCAACAAGACCAAAGACCCAGAACGAGATTGCTTTGACGATATTACTTGCAGGCTTGTCAATCATATTCATTACAGTAATTGGCAGTCTTCTTTTCCTTTCATACTCTCTAGGATACAGGGTAGATATTGCAATACTTATAGCTCTACTCGTAGCTTTAATGCCTACTACGATAGGCGGCCTGCTCCCAGCTATAGGGATTTCAGGTGTTACAAGACTGGGAAGAGATAATATAATTGCAAAGTCAGGAAAAGGAATAGAAGCTGCCGGTGACTGTGATGTTTTGATTCTAGATAAGACCGGTACGATTACGGAAGGTAGCAGGAGCGCTATTGCTTTCGTTCCAATGCAAGGATACACAGAAGAAGATGTGGGCCAGGTAGCATTTGCAGCATCCATACATGATACAACACATGAAGGCAAATCTATAGTAGACTTATCAGAACAGAACAAATACATCCCTCCATTATTAGAAAAAATACTCGCTGCTAGATCGATTGAATTTAGTGCAGAAACAAGAGTTAGTGGAATAGAGTTTATAGCGAACAAGAAAGTTGCCGCACTTAACAAAGAAGAGGAAGCAGAATTCAGAGAAATTGCAAGAACAGTTATAGACAGCAAGTCTACTGATATAAACCCAATAGATAGTCTTGAGGAAGATATCGAACATGCCAGCAAAAGTAAAGTACATGATATGCTTTTAGATTTGGAAAGAATCTCCAATAAAAGAAATGGTGGACAAGTCAAAATTCTCAAAGGTGCTGTCGATAGCATACTGAAATCAGCTAACCCTAGAGTCAATGAGGCGGAGCTTAAATGGAAAACAAAGGAAGTCTCAGAAAATGGGGAAACTCCCTTAGCAGTATCTTTAGATGATGAGATAATTGGAATAATAGTCCTTAAAGATAACTTAAAAGAAAATATAAGACAAAATCTAGATGAAGTAAGATCTACTGGAATCACAACTGTTATGATTACCGGAGATAATCAATTGACTGCTCAGGTTATTGCAAAGGAAGCAGGCGTAGACCAAGTAATGGCAAAAGCAAAACCAACAGACAAGCTTACAAGAGTTGTAGAAGAACAGAAAAAAGGCCACATAATAGGAATGATGGGTGACGGTACAAATGATGCCCCTGCGTTGGCAAAGGCTGACATCGGACTTGCTATGAACAGCGGAACCGCCGCAGCTAAGGAGGCAGCCAATATGATAGATTTGGATTCCGATCCCTCCAATATACTAAAAGTGGTAAAACTAGGTAAGCAATTACTTATAACTAGAGGAGCCATCACAACTTTCAGTATAGCTAATGATGTAGCTAAATATTTTGCAATAATACCTGCAATGTTTATGTTAGAGAATCCTAAGCTACAAATGCTAAATATAATGCAGCTGAGCAGTCCGGAAACAGCAATACTGTCTACAATGATTTTTAACGCGATAATCATACCAGCACTTATTCCTCTATCGCTAAGAGGAGTTAGATTCAAACCTGAACCTTCGGAAAAGATGTTTGTTAGAAATATGGTGGTGTACGGTTTAGGCGGCGTGGCATTGCCATTTGTTGCTATAAAGGCTATTGACATGATTTTGTCTTTGTTCATGAGGTGAAGGAGGAATAGTGACAATCACCAGAGATAAGATAAGAAAACGGGATGCAGACTTAGTTACAGGCAAAACATTGACCCTAGCTATCAGAGTGGTAATACTGATGCTTGTATTGACAGGTATAGCGTATCCGCTCATCCTGACTGGAATAGGACAGGCTATATTTCCGTTTCAATCAGCAGGTAGCCTGATCACTATGGATGGAAAAAAAGAAGTCATAGGTTCCATACTAATCGGCCAGGAATTTGTGTCACCAAAGTTCTTGCACATAAGACCTGCTGCTGAAACAGCTTCTGGTGTGGATCCACACATTACCCCTGAAAATGCATTTGCGCAGATTATAAATATAAGTCACGCAACAGGAATACCAGTTAATGCGATTCGGACCCTTGTAGAGCTAAACATAGAAAGAAACAAGATTGAAAATCTAATTGTATTTGCCCCACAATATGTTAACGTCCTTGAAGCCAATAGAGAATTGATCAGTCAGTATCCTGAAGTATATTCAGAATACATTACCGATAAAAGTAGCTCCAATAACAGCACCAATAGTATCAATAATCAGAGTGGTGATAAATAACATAGAACCAATAATATCGTTGTTTGTTTCGTTCTTGGTTATAACCGCTGGAGTCTTAGGCTACTCCTTACTAACAGCAGAAAAATAGTATTCTTATTGTCTCTTATGTCCTTGAAGGCGATACCTCTTATCCTTTGATTCAGAAGTACACGAAGTCTGAAACTGATATTTGCAGTCATAGCACAAAAATAACTCACAACATTTGTTACCACAAATTTAGAAATATTTTATAATCTTCGGAACAAGAAATCGGTAGGTTTGCAGATTGTGAATATCTGAAGCATTGTCCTTTATTTTCAGACTAGACATATTTTGTTATAGTGACAGCATTTTGTTTGTTTAGATACTGTTCTTTGTCTATGAGTGCGAAGAATATTAAGGACCTGAGTTCCTTTGATTTATAACTCTATTTTTTGCTCAAAAAGAGGATCAATGATCTAGCTCTAGTTCTTGATCATTATTTTATTCCGATTATGGAATTTTGTGGATGGCGACAGCTACAAGAGCCATTGCAGTGCGCATTGCTAATCCTATGCAATGAAAAGGCATGGTTGCAATTCAAGTAATTGCATATGGGATCCGTCACTTCCTCTCCAAATACATTTATCATTTTTATTTGATTAAGATCGTATTTTTGTTCCCGTCCTTGTTCTATTTTTTGTTGTTGTACTGATAATGCCTCTGAGTTCATAGTGTTGCTATCAAGTAACTTATTTGTTATTTGTAGCCTTTCGTTACGTCCAAACCTGTTCTTTAGTAGCTCATTCTTTTCCAGGCGCTCCTTTTTCCAGTGACAACTCCAGCAGTAACCACACCTAACACATGTAAAGGGAGTCCGGTAATCACAGCACTTACAAACATCATATTTCCAAGTTGTAGTTTCTCTGATGTATTCATGCATACGAATTTGGCCTTTTATTCATTTTTGTTGAGTATATATGGAATATGATGTTCACAGCTAGACAAAAACTTGATGCAAATGAAATCCTATGGTACGTTAGATGTATATAGAACTATATGATATACGTTGACTTTATATTTCCTTCTTTTTGATTGAAATCTCTTATCATATCATCCACAGTTCTGTATGATAGAGATCTGTGTTTACCTACCGCACAGGCAATCAACTAGTGGACTATTAATCTGTTCAATCTATTTACTGCTTACTGTAGTCCCAAGTCGAGTAATATTTTGGGGTAATTTCCAAAACAACTGATTCGCCCTTCTTCTGCATTTCTAAAAGTGCCTGAGCCATTGGATCTTCTAAGGTTCCCAAATATCTAAGCAGTATTTTTTCTATCATGGGAAGATTGAAGTTGACATCTTCATGAATCTTCACGCTTCCTTTCCCACGTACACCTTTGTACGGAGGGTTTGGATCATCTATACAAAAGTAAATCATCCCGTTATTTCTAAGATTGTATATTTTTCTGGACTGTTTTGATGTTTGAACATACATCTTGTCCTTTGAAGTATCGTAATAATATCCTACAGGATGAATATTTGCATGGCCTTTCTCATCTACTGTTCCTAGATGTACGTTTAAAACGCCAGTCGTCAAGAAATCCTTAGTCTCTTGTTCACTTAATGGGGTACCAAATACGGGATCGGCGTTTATAATTTTCAACAACTCAGTGTTTTATGATGTATTTTCCATATTTAAACAATGTCCTGATAAATTCATATGTATTTCATCCGAATGGTCATATAAAATTCGGGTATTCCGATCTAAATTCACCCTGGAGCCACCACACAAGCAAGGGGTGATTCAATCTTCGAACTGTATTGAAAACTGACTTAAGAGTGTCATAATCTCAAGGATGTAAACTCGTCAATGTCATCGTTCTATCATGATAAGAGAATACATAAGTCTGACCAAGAAGCTCCTAAAAGTAATATGCATTCCAAAAGGTTCGTCTGAATTCAATTGTGTCGAAGAATCCCGGAGACCAGAAAAACATGATCTGCTGGTATCAAAATACTATACAAAATTCGAGATTTCAGACATGTTATACCAGCAATATAGAACAAGACGTTCCATATTAGAATAGTCAAACATTTATCAAGTGTGAGTTACCGAGTTAATGTTAATGGGTCTAGCATCCAGCTGTTGTTCTTGAAGAAAGAAGTCTGCTTCGAGTCAACGCTGCTCTACACGCCTGACGCAGAAAATATTAGATCACATCAACGTAGCTTTAGTTAACCACACAAAAGGTCTGTATCTTCTCTCCCTTGCCACCTGACGACATTGTGCAAGGACAAGACATCTCTAACATTCTGCACGGTTATGTGAAGTGTCTATCATGATCCAACAAAATTCTTTCCTCAGACGCTAGTATAGGTCAACGGAAGATTTTTGGCATATTTCAGGATAGTATGTTACTATGAGAAGAAATTCTATAATTCTATTCCAGTACATTTTAACAGAATATAGTTCTTCACATAACTTTTAGGTACATAAGAATCGTATTGCAGGATGATATTGGGCTATGCTGGTCATCTAGGATTAGCGAACAAAGATGGTCGGCTACTTTAACTACATTCGATCAGAACCTATACAGATTGTGATGAGATCAGAATAACTGACCCTCCCATGGTGTTTTCATGCAGCAGTTGCTTCGCTACGTACTCCATAGTTAAACTAGTCGAGTGCAGATGGTGAACTGATGGTGTGGTGATATAACATTTAAGAAATATGCTATGCTATCTAAAGTATACAAAGTTGGAAGACAAGAAAGAAATTCAAAAAGAAGCTTTGAAGCCAATAACCAAGGCAAAATCTAAAGAAGATAAGGAACTACAAGAATTAGAGGTAGAATCATCAGGAGGAGGAATGGGTGCAGGAGGAGGTTAAAGCCAAATTCAAATCAAAGGCTTTTCAATGAAGCGAAGTTGAGGGTTCTTATTTGACAAGCATCCTACCCTCCAAAAATTAGTCAATGAGAAGATATACTGTTTGGATATTTAGTGGAGTCTAAATGAAGGAACGGACTTCGTACGAAACCAGTAGCGGATAGACATTCCAAGATAATAAAGCTGTATTGTACTGATGTTAATCAGTCTCCTACCGAGACTCATGAATAATACGAATAAAATTTATCAAATACGGAATATAGATCATATAGATCTTATTTAGATTAGTCATTGTCTCTCCTAATAACATACTTGAATTTCTACGGTAACAGAACACAAATTATCATGGTGTTCATTGTCACATCTTTTATCATATTGTATTTTACGTCTCGCAACATTTTAGCAACGGTGAATCCCAAGCTCTGATATATTTGGTTGATTCAGAACCGTTCGGTATTCCGTACTACAAATGGACAGAATCACGGTGGAACTGGTTACTTAGTATACCTAAAGGTTCGAACTCAGCTCTGGATATAAATGGGAAACAATGTCAGCCAGGGATGCATTATAAGTACCCTGTCTTGTTCTTGGTAGGGTCATTAAACGGAACAGCTAATAGGAACTGTGCTATACCGTCTAATGTATCGCTATTCTTTCCTGCAACAACCTCTTTTTGTTATAATACAGAGTGTTGAAGAGGACAGAAGATATACTCAGGGGATGTGCATCATTACAAAAAAGTGATATCAATACAAATGTCATGATCGATGGAAGCCACCTGATTACTTTTGCCTATGACATCACAAATGCGAGGGAACAGTCTAACCTATTTGGAGTCAATGTCCCTGAAGACAATATTCTAGATATGTCCCCCCAAAATATATCTGGGTTTTTCTAAAACCCAACTTACTACCTCTAGGAACTCATGAAGTATCATTTAAACGAAACCTAAATGGAACCAGGTCTGATGTTTCATAATCTTTGAATATAACAGAAGGTAATAAGTAGAGTGCCTTAGCTTAGCTAGCTACTTGCAATCGAACCTGCCTGCAGTTTTATCACACCATTCAACAACAAGCAGCTCCAATGATTTCCATCTGATCTCGTCGTGTTAAGCTGTTATCTAATTTCGATGTCGACTATGAGTACGACAGTATACTATCCAAATTTACTTTAGCCTTGCCAACATTTTAGAAGAATAATGAGAACCCTTAGGACTGGCTACGATCTTGATGAAATCCTCTAATGCGATGTTAAACCCGTCATCAAGGTACTGATTATAGTGATCATTACACATGATCAATGATAGCTCTGTTTCGTCCCACCATAACTCACACTTACATGGTAAAGATATTTTGTTCATCTTAACAGGATAAGTAGTCCCAAACTTATTATGAGAGCCTTGCCGAAGTTATCAAATTTGTAGACATTGATACTCTTGAACAAGAGCCTCTCATCTGTGATTATTCGGGGTTGCTTTTTTTCCACTTGGAAACAGTCTTTTTCATGCTCTTGCATTAGTTGATGATGGCGTTCCTTTCGCTGAAGGTGATTGTTATTATTAATAATTCTATGGTAAGCATGCATAAGCTCAGTACAGATGATAAGTTATTTATCCCTGGTGGTAGCGCTGCTCCAGATAGCTGACATAATATGTTGGTGATAGACAGAATTTTATACTATTTGTTCTTATCCTATTTAATATGTTATATTCATGCTATCTTATTCCTGTATAGACAGACATGATAGAATCCTTAATAGAATCTCTGATCGCTTCTGTATTATTACCTATTCTGTTGCTGATTAGCTCCATGAAAGTGTTACGATCTATTTCAATTGTTGTTGGTGATATACCTGCTGGTGTTGATTTAATATCTGTCGGTATAGCTAGAGTTTTTTCAGTTGGGCTTTGATAATTGTTTTCAGCATTTGCTTGTCCTACATTACTTCCTGTAGGAGTGGTCTTCTGATACGGCTTTACATCATTTATAATAACTGACACATGACAAACGTAGCCAGGATTAGAGGATGAGGCACCTGATATTTCTAAATTATCTTTAATATCTGTGGTTTGATCTTTGACTGGATAAACGATCTGGACCCCTAATGGCCCTGAGGATGAAAAAGCTGAACTTGATTAGGACAAAGAAGACTGGAATAACTGTCCAGCCGCTTTGCCAAGGATTGAAACATCATTAAAGAGTAACGTGGAGACATATACAACCAAAATACTCGTAAACACTAGGAATGATACAGAGACAACAGTTTTTATTTTCTTAATCTCAAATCGCATGCCTAGTAACGGACTTTAGAGCCACCCCTACTCAGCTCCGAATTAAGAGATTGTTTTGATATCTGCTGCGAAGCAATGCTTCTCACTTGTCTATATTTTCTATAAACCCGATCAACTTCAATTGCTGCAGTTAATATCTTACTCTTTCCCGAAGACTGTGATGATTGCAGAAACATATTTGTATCCTTTGGTAAGCAATGTCCGCCTATCCCATCTCTTGGTTCAAGTATATTTACATTCCACTTGGTATTGAGAGCCTCTCGTAATTCTGGAAAGTTTATACTATTTGCTTGACAGTAAAGATAAAGATCTTCTGCAAAAGCTATTTGTAAATACCTATCTGCGTTTTCAGCAATCTTCGTTATTTCAGCAATCTCTACATTAGATACAGGATGTAAAGGTATCCCCAGATTTTTATTACTATTTAGATTATCATTTCTACCATAGCTGTTGCTGTTTTCCCTGACGCTGTTGCTAAAAGTGTTATTACTACTAATAGTACCGTTACTATTGATACTAGCTTTCCCAATATTAGCGTCATGACCACTATAGAACTTCATGGCGGCCTTGAGACAGCAATCGCATACACCCCCTATTACGCGTAACTGATTGACTCCATGCTCCTTTTCTTCTAAAGCATACCATCTATGAGGTATATGTACAACATGTAATCTATGGTTGAGCATTTCAAATACCTTCTTTGATGTTCCTCTGGGAATAGTGCTCTCTATCGAAACAAGGGCACCATTTTTGGCTTGATTCTCAATCTCTTGTACTACAGATAACAAACCATCTATCTGAGGAGTAGACATGTCCTCAGGCTTGTGGGTCGAAACACAAATAATGTATACATCAATATCCCTAAAATTTTTGGCCTTCTTTATGGCGGCTATCCTCTCTGCCCTTTCCTTAGCTGTCTCACTAACGTCATATCCATAGGTATCAAAACCTTTCTCCCTCACATATTTTGCTACAGGAAGACCAAGCTGACCTAAGCCAACTACCAAAACCTTTTCGAAGCTATGAATCTCCTTGTTATTGCTATCATTATTTAAGAATTTTTTATCCGCTTCCGCATTAAGTCTTTTATTTTCAGCTCGATTAACAGTTTGTTTTTGTTCTTGTCTTTGTTGTAGATGATGATTATACTGTTGATCGTGTTTGTAGTCTGTTATCATTTTATTATAAGCATTCATTACATACTAATGTTGATGAATGATTTATCGATGGCGGTAGCAAAGCTCCGAATATCAGACAATATTTTTGTTATTTGACTTAGTCTTATACTATTCTATGACGAGGGGATATACTATGTCTATAAAAGACTTTTTTCCAAAAACCTTCACGAGTTATCTTGAAAATTGTGTTTTGGAATTTCATGGGCCCATGATAAAAAATGACTTTTCAGAGTTTTACAGTCAAGTCTCAGGAGAAAACTAGACACTATAAACGAAGGTGTAAAATATTCAGCTCAAGAAAATAGCTTTATACATACAGTAATAGTGATAGTAGTAGAAGTAGTAATGGTATGAGTATTATTATTAGTATTAGTAAGGCAGGGTTCGCGGTTCCAAGGTTCGCGTACAACTGGTTGTGGTACAACACATTCCAATTCAGAAAAGATGCAAATTTTTTTCTTCTAATTGCTAATTTTTCTTCTAATTGCTAATCTCTAATAGGGGTCCTAATTCTTCATTCTGTCTTGTACTATTGATATTCAGTTTTTTGTCTATTTCTCTTTGTAGCCATTCATCATAAGAAGTTGTATCTGTGAGGACAAACAGTTCGACCCCCTTTACGCCATCAAAGGATTCTACCTTTTTGAGGATACCATCTGCTGCAAAGATATCCTGGCTGAATAGAAGGAATGTTATTACATTGTCTGGATCAGTTACTGGAAGTTGAAAAAGAATGTTTTCTCCTAATTGTTCATAAATATGTCTAACTATCTGGTGGTAAAAAGACCGGTCAAGAGTATTTACTAATAGTGCAAATTGAATATATCCTACAGTATGGATGGGATTACAAAGAATAAAGAATTTTAGTACGTTATCATCTTTCAACTTCGTTAGCCTTCGGTTCACGGTTCTACCTGATATAGATGTCTTTCTAGCTATATCATTCATATCCATCCTAGGATTTGATAAAAGGCATTTGATTATTCTTAGATCAGTCTCAGTAAGTTCGTGTTTGTTATTCAAGACTGATGGTGAGGGTGATGATGATGGCGATAGCTTGCTTGTAAACATGATACGAACACTCGCAGGTTTAAGTGAATCAAGTAGGAGTTTCAGCTTGTCTTCATGTCCTTCTTTAATAGCTAGACAGAATGTTGAAATTCCTCCCATGCATTTAGAGTGGATTGATACGTCTCCAACAAGATTTAGACGGTTAATGATATCGTCAATATTTGCAGTATGTTCTCGTACTATTAGCATACAGCCAATCCCATAACCAAGCGCAACTGGATTAACTTTAACGACGAATTTTTCTATTACCCCGGTCGAAATCATTCTGTCTACTCTCGCTTTTACGCTCTTGGATGTCATACCAACCGCGGATGCTATACTCATGAAGGATTCTCTACAATCTTTTGATAGAATGCGGATGATCTTTAGATCTCTCTCATCTAGGAACTGTCGATGTATTTGCATAAACCCTTACTATTAAACTCAGCCAAGCATTTAAACATATTGTTCATTATTTGTAGTATTACTTCCACCAACGATAAATAATGCCAAAACAAAATAATAAGTATACATGGTGGAAACTATTGGACAGAATAGACTGGAAACCTATCCTGAATTAGAGACTAAAGGACTGTGGTCTAGAGAGCTCTGAAGACAGTGTCTAATATTAATCTCCCAGAAATACAGAGAATAAGGAAACAATTTGATGACTTACAGAGCATGTTTCAATGGTATTTGCCAAATGTGGATCCTGATCTTATCTATGACCTTTTGATCCGCATAAGAGAAAATCCTACGGTTACACCGTCGTATACACTAGAGGTATACACGAAGCCACAAGTAGATTCAAGAGAGATGAGGGATTGCATATACGAAAAAACTGGCGCTATGGCTACGGTATATGATAACGGTACGCATTACGTCACAAATCAAAAACTGTCTCTGGAAATGTTAAAAGAGATCTCTGATTTTAATGGTGTTATAGAAGTTACAGGAGCATGTACAACTTTAGATTGCTGGTTCTCAAACTTAATCAAAAGGGGAGGGATCTAGATAGCATTAAAGATAAGGGAAGATAGTAGGACGAGAGGCGATAAAGGGACTCAGATATTTAGCATATAATTTGGGTTCAGCTTGCCACTCCTAGGATAAAGGTTGTCGCTATGCGACCAACAAGTATTTAGAATGTGCATAATTATATCATATCATTTATTGATACCCGTCCTAAATTCCCCCCTTCTTTCACATATCACTGTATCCTTCCTAGTAATGACTTATCGTCTAAACCATTCAGATACTCGACTCGTGTTATACTAATACCAGTTATACTAATACCAGATCAATTGCTCATAAAGGATTTTTCAGTCCGTTAGCAGATTTCTGATGAATCCCCAAGTCTGGTCTTGTCGACGATTTGACGCTGTGATTTCTCCACTGTGAGTTAGTCAACTATTCAAATAAAATGTCCACTATTTAGAGTTATGTTTCCGCCACCGATAAATAGTGCCAATCTCCTAATCAAGAAGATGCGTAGAAATGACCATCTTGGGCTATCAGAAAGAAATGATAGTACGGAAGTAGGACACAGCGAGGAAGCAGTCAATGTCAGTGGGCATGCCTGGTTCACCTTAGCACTACTTAGCAGCACGCTTCTGACAGTCTTTTTCTCAGAGACCATGCTCTTACCAGCAATTCCAGAGATCATTAAGGACTTTAACATATCATACGGGACGGCTGCCTGGATATTCAGCGCGTACTTGATTGTAGCTGCTGTGATGACCCCCGTTGCAGGCAGACTGTCTGATCTCTACGGCAAAAAGAAAGTATTGCTTATATTACTTACAATATACATAGCTGGACTCACTGTTGGAGGGTTTGCAAACAACATTTCATTTCTGCTCATGACTAGAATAATTCAAGGTGTCGGTTTAGCGGCAGTTCCAGCCGCGTTCAGTCTTCTTAGAGACACATTCCCCCCAGCCAAACTTGCTATAGCAGTAGGGGTGTTTGGGTCTGCATATTCTGCTGGGTCAGTAGTTGGACTCTTGGTTGGAGCTAGCATTATTCAAAACTTTGGTTGGCATGCAACCTTCTTGGCTATAGTTCCATTTTCAGCCTTCGTAACTTTAATGCTGTCTCTTATACACATCTGACGCTGCCGACGATGCGACGGA
>JBKPHJ010000409.1:0-7740 GCA_046729835.1 Thermoproteota archaeon | reverse complement strand
GAAAGTAGCACACCAATAACAAGAATTACAAATCACGAAATAGACTTGGTTGGTACGTTCTAGAATCTTGTCATTTTCTTTAGTATTGGAAGTAAGCTTGGTTGTCTGCAGCAAATCATCCGCGATGTTAAGTCTAACCATCTCCATAGCAATTCGTAAATTCTTTGATCGCAAACTTAGCTTTTATAAGTTATCTCACGCTTGAACCATCTTTATCTAATAGAATAAAAATCAGATTTATGTAAGCGGCTGAAGTTGCTTAATACAGATAACCAAGAGAATTATTCAAGTTACTAGAAGAATGAATAACAAGATTCTAACTATAGCTGTAATGGCTGCAGTGGCTACGATGCTTATTGCAACGTCAGCTGTAGCAACAGAAGATGCTTTTGCAGACAAGAAGAAGAAGTACGAAAAGAGTCAAGCAGCGTCCCAGGCAAACACTTGTGGCAATGGTGAAGCTGCAGGCATTGGCACCACCGAGGTACGAGTGGGCCCAATCAATATTGGATGTCAAAACGCTGCTTCTCAGATTCAAGGCGATGATAACTCAGTAGCTATGGCACCGGTACAAACATTTCCAGAACCATAAAAAGCCAAAATCATTTTTTTTAAAAAGCATTTCTGTACAGTCAGAACTAGACTTTCGAGATAAGCACTTAGTGAGCTGATTTTCATTATTTTTGATAGAATAAAAATCTGATTTACGTGCTTGCTTAATCCAGATAAACATAACACTCTTTAAAGCTAACAGAAATATGGAAACCAAATACTTAGTTGTTGTTGTAGCAATGGCAGCAATGTTAGTTGCAGCAACAGCACTAGCGACTGACAATGCATTTGCAGACAAGAAAAGACACGATGACAAAAAGAAGAGTTATGAAAAGAGCCAAGCAGTATCCCAGGTGAACGATTGTGGCAATGGCGACTTCCCATTTGATGTATTCTGCCAGAATCTAGCATCACAGATACAAGGCGACGGCAATGCCGCAGCTCTTGTTGGTGAACAATCAGGCGAAGAAGAAGAATAATTAAGAACATAGCAGCTAAGTAACGACTAAAGCGACAATTGCATTAGCTAACCAACAACTTTTTTAATTTTAACATTTGATTGGATATTGATATTTGCTTTATTGGACAACTTTAAGTAGAATGGGTTCATATCATTTAATATGTTAACTGTCTCATGTCGAGAAGTGGGTGAAAACTGTGATTACGTATTAGAAGGCGAAACGGAAGAAGAAATCATGAAAAAAGCTGCTGAACACGCTGTTAAAGATCACGGCTACAATGAACAAGATATCATGACTCCCGAGATGAAAGAAAAAATTAAATCACATATGCGCCAGTCTTAGCCTTTCAGTCATAAGCAAAGCATTCCAATTTAGCAAACTTGGAAACAATAGAACAGAAGCTTTGTGAATAACTGATAAATCCTCCATATCCAACATTAACTATATAGCAGCGGATTAAATACTTGGAGTATGGACTAATGAACAGATGGTCCGATGAGTAGATACACTAGCAATATTAGCGATTACGGGAACCTTGCATCTGCTTCATGATTTGGCCCATCGGATCCAATGGAGTAACAACACCACTAGTCTGATTAGTGGTATTAGTAGTGAGGTTGAGACCTAACCCCATGATTACTATTATCATTGATAGAATTGCTGGTATCATTTCACCTTCTTTCATGTTCATTAATGTATAATCATAGTGGTACTATATATTCACTATTATGGCTCCAACTAAGTGAGCTATTCAGTCACTTGTACGGATGTAATATTATCTTGGCCGCTATACGTAAGGCTTGAAATAGAGTCGGAATAAGGTGTAACACATGCTGATTGGTATGGCTTGTTCAATGCAACATACTAACCAGCATGTTGGGGCGTGGTAGATGTCAGAACCCCGACATACAACAAACAACATCAAATAAAATCATTATGCATATTGACTCCGCAATTAATCAATTCGAAACTTGGTATGTTTCATTGACTATCACATGCACTCTCTAAATAGCTTGTCGTTCATGATATAACAGAATGAGTCAGCAACTATTAGAGCGAGAATTGACCGTTTCCCAAATTCTGCGTACATATGGGCGTTTACACAAATCAAAAAGAAATATTCTGACAGGCATAATGGATGTGCTATCGGCGTGATCATGTCTTATTATGGTTGGGACGGCAAAGAGAGCGCTTTACAATCAAGTGAGCTATTAGCTGTATTATTTGCTTTAAGACATGCCGGAATTGGTGCTGATTTAAATTGGTGCTTCAAACTTGAACGACTCTGGTATGGCATTCGATGAGATAGCCGATTATCTCGACCGAAATTATGAGTTAGCAAATAGAAAGAGCTAACTGCTGATTACTTGATACGATGACTTTACAATGGTTGTAATGGTTACATGTAAAAATTGTGGACATGAATATTGTAGATATAGCGTCTAAATAGATTACTGATTACGGTACATCCATGAGTCAGCAACAATTAGTGCGAGAATTTAACTCAAAAAGCTGAAGTATGTTAATGACGCAAGTCTAATAGTTAGTTCGCCTGGCGCCTAATAGTAGTAATCTATCTTCAGTTTGCAGAGGCAGGTCCGGGATTCAATATCGATCATGCAAAAGAATATTATTCATGCGTTGCCATCATTTACCAAACTATTCAATCTGCTGAAGTGTAACAAAATGTTGGGTGAAGATCGAATCTCGAAATTTGTTAGATATGCAGATCACGATCTACCGGAATTGACCAGCAGAGTTCAACTGCTAGCAAATAACATATTAGATTTAGAATTTAACGACTTGCAAAATACTAGAATTATGATACCAAGTGCTCGCATGACAAGCATAAATTTGAGAAATTGAGGGTTCAATATAATAAATTTAGATAAAATATTTTCTAAGAATGTTGATGATTCGATACTATTTTTTTGATTCTTAAAATTTTTATATCGGGATGCTACTGTAATATAGTACTGATACATAATTCGACCGACAGCCACGGTCATCTTGAAACAAAAAAGAAGACAGTAATGATATGTGATGATGAACGAGATTTGCTTCTATATTTTGGACTAGCGCTCGAGTCGAAGTATAACGTAATTCTAGTTGATTCTGGTAAAGATTGTATTGATAAGTACATAGAAGAAAAGAACCGGGGTAATGAAATACATCTCATACTTTTGGATTATAGGCTGGGCGGTATGGCCGGAGACTCTGTAGCTCGCAAGATAAAAGAACACAATGGAACTAAAATAATTCTAATTTCAGCTTATGATCCAGATGATGTACTGCTGAAAGAATTAGAAGATGGAGACTACATAGCAAAGTACGTAGAAAAACCAATTCGTACGAATGACTTGATTGAGCTAGTGGCTGAAATAACAAGTTAGATACATGCTTTGGAATATTGTAAATAATGAGCTTATCTTACAACCATCGTCGCTGATCGCAAGAGTTAGAATCTGGATCTTTTAGTTATAGTTATCTTATAGTAAATTGGTTCGTATTCAGTATTAATTTATTCTATAATAATATATATTGATTCATGAGAATGCATTGGACTGATGATTGCGTCTGTGGTCGGTGGATGACCAATTCTAAGACAATAGAATTCTTTAAGATTAGTGATTCAAGAACAGAGCTACGGTGCAGCAAATGCAACGGTCTAATGGGTTGGTGGGATGAGCCGTCACGTGCAAAGAAGATCATGCCATTCAAGCGAGCGTGGTCAGAAGAAGAATGTTTGACAATGAGATAGCGATCTTAACGCGAAAAATTCTATCAGCTGCTTATCACAAACTGGATGTAAATTCCAATAAAACTAGCTTCGAGTAATTACTTCAACTTTACGTGAAAGATTTATGCTATGATACCGGGCTACTAGCTAATACAAGTACTAAACCATATATTTTTTTGATAGCATGATGGATCAGATCTGATATTATCTTGCAGATTGATAATATATTGGGTTCAAGCATATGTCAGGCTCAGAAGATTGTGTCTGTAAGAGCAACATCAAGCGGGTGGAATACTTTAAGATCAATGATTCAAGAATTGAGTTACGATGTAGTATTTGCAATGGACTTGTAAATTGGTGGGGAGAACATCCACGACCGGTTAAGCGGGGATGGTCTAAGCAAGATTGTGAAGCTATGCGTTAGCTGTCGAAGTAACTAGCGATACGACTATTTATTATCTAACAGAATAAATATCAGTATGTAAGCGCCAAGACGCGAATGTAAGCGCCTAGACTTGCTTAATGCAGATAAACATATGATTCAATAAAGCTAACGGAAATATGATTACAAAATACTTAGTGATTGTTGCAGCAATGACAGCGATGTTGGTTGCGGCAACAGCACTCGCAACAGACAACGCATTCGCAGACAAGAACAGAAAGCACGGTGGATATATCAAGAGCCAAGCAACATCACAAGTCAACGATTGTGGCAATGGCGATAACCCAATCGATGTCTTCTGCCAGAATCTGGCATAACAGATACAAGGCGACAATAATGCTGCAACTCTTGATGCTGACCAAAGCTAATAAACAAAGAACGACGTAGCTAAGCAACAGCTAAAGCAACAATTGCATTAGCTGAACCACAACTTTTTTAATCTTAACGACTAATGAAATGCACATGATCCGCTATACAGTTATCTTGTCGGCTTGGTAATTTCAGCTATCTTTTGTTGAAGTATTATTCGGTGTCTGGCTTCCAAATGTAATGTAATTCGGCCAAAGTAGTAGAGAAACCGCAATCGGGACACGTTTCTCTAGTTCTGATCATCATAGCTTCTTGTTGACTCTTTTTCAGCTTTTTTAATTTAAGTGACAACTTCGTATATTCGTGGAAACAATGTGGACATCGCAAAACTATTGCCTAAAAAAACCAATTGATATGGACCAGTTAAGACAGTCAGTTGAAGAATTATTGTGAAGTCTCGAAATTGGTCATAACTCGATAGATTTTGGACTAAGTGAAACTGGGCGATCAACTACTACAAGTACTAACTATTCAGTTCATTGTTAAGAACCGCAGCAGCTCATTAAATGAATAAAGTACTGATATTGTTTGTCTTGCTATTATCCATTATTAATAGTGCCTATGGAAGAATAGATGCTACACAGTAACTCATCTTATGTATTCTTCTTTTGTGTTAGAAATTCTTGCTGCTTCTTTTGCTGTGTCTTCAAAAATCTTTGCCGTATTTACATTAATTCTGGAAAGTTCTCTTGTATTTTGTTGAGCTCGTTCAAATGCATTTCCAAATAAATCGATATTTCCAAATATGATGTTATTAGTTATTCGTGTTGAAGCTGCAATGTTGTCTGCAATATTGCTAACAGTTCTAGCATATATCTCTGCTGGTATCTTCGGAGAGAACCAATAACTATACATTCTATAATTATTCTCAACGTACGGAACCCATATTGCGGAATTAAATATGGCATCTATTATTCGTTGTTGAGCTTCAATATAATCGACTGCCATTTCTCTTGTCGCTTGTAATACTTGCTCTTGATAGTTCTTAACTACAGCTGTGTATTGTGGAATTTGACTTTTTGCTTCATCTACGGACTTTCTCACATTAGCGCGCGCTCGCGCTCTGTTAACAGATCTTTGAAATTCTTCTGCTGTTACTTGGCCTTGCAGAGTTAAAGCTGCATCAACTTTGTCTTCTGTCTTCTTGACTTCTTCAGTAGTTTTTTTTGTAGCTTCTTCTTCTCTTTTAGACATGTCCGTACCGCGATTAGCGTGCTATTTAACAATTGTGCATTGCATTGGATTGCATTGCGTTTGTGCAACCGTCTTCTGACTTGGTGGATGGATCGTCCCAGTGAAAAAAAGACTGTATCACAAAAGCGGCAATTGTTTGAAAAAGAGCGAAGATCTATCCGTTAGCTCTTTATGCGGAATGAACAGAATTAACTTCTTATAATAAAAATTATTCGGCACACAGCTAAGCTTAGCTCGTTCAATGCTCGTACCATCAGTATGCGTGTTTGGAAGCGTTTGGGGCGCTAGAATTTAATGTATAATGAACAACACCAAATAAAATGGTTATACATCAGATTCATGTAGATCGTTAATTTTCTTTTGCAGTACGTCTATTCGACCATTAATCTGCGCAATTTGTTCGTCCATTTCTCTCTTTAATTGTGTAATCATCATTTGATTTTCAGCTCCCGTCTTCATGCTTCTTATAATGAGCTTATTCGCTGGGTCGTTCAAAGAAGATTCGATTTGATTGTACATTTGAAGTTTCTTTATAAGAATGTTTAACATGGATGTTGGATCTAAAATTTTTTCGTATATTTCTTTGCTGAGCTTATCGTCGTTGGTTCTCAGCTCAGCCATCAATCTAGCTTCATCTTTCATGCTTCCAAGCTTCCATCAGCGTTAATGTGGCATATTTGGCCGCACATATTCTTCCCGTGTTAAACAGATCACTATCGTCACTCATTTTCTCATCCACTCAATTGCCGCAGGTACTTCATAGCTTATCATTACCGATGCAATTATACTTTAGTTAAAGATTTGGTGGCGGGAGATCATCCCGCCGTCGGCCATGGCTATCTAGTCGGGTATAACTAGTTGACCAACAATATAATCACATTTATCAAATAAAAAAGTTATAAACTTGAGCCAAATCAGTGCTGTTTGGTTTGATTCAGTCACTCATGTAATGATTTTATTGAATATCGGATAAGTTATGCAGATAATTCCACACAAGATCCGATCCACGATCGAGTTGATGGGGATGATGCCTACATTAGCTCTGATCTCGTGTATACTGTCGATATCAAATATTGGCTTTAAAAAAATTACAAGCTCTAGCTAAGTAGCGATTCAGTCAGTCAGACGTAATATTATCTTGGCTGAAGCTATCGATATGGCTTGAACGAGAGTCTAAATAATGTATGACACATGCTGATTGGTATGGCTTGTTTAATGCGACATACTAACCAGCATGTGGGGCTGTGCCGGTGCCGGAACCCGATATACAACAAACAACATCAAATAAAATCATTATGCATATTGATTAGATTCGTAAATCGAATATTCTGCAGTTATTACTTCTATAGAATTCTAACTCAATCCCACGAGTCAGACTATATTCTATTCTAAATGATTCGTCAGTGGAAATGGGTATTAGTTCAGTATTACGCGAATTGCAAACATGACAGTCAAGAACATGTGATGACTCTAAATCATCAATGCCGAAATAAGATGCACACCAATAACATGCATTACAAATCACAAAATGGGCTTGGCTGAAACGCCGTATTATCTTATCATTTTCTCTTTTTATATCTATATTAGAAGAGAGCTTGTTTGTTTGCAGCATATCATATACTATATTAAGTCCAACCATTCTTCATCACAAATCCAAAGCTCTTTGAGAGCAATCTTAGCTTTCATGCTATACGCTTTGTCACAATATTCTATAAAATGGTTGCTAACTGGGTTCATATAGATCATTAACTTTCTTAAGATGCGTCTACTCGGCTATTAATTTGTGCAACTTATTTCAGTTCCAATTAATAGTGGAATGGTAAAAGCATTTGAAGATTTTCCCTGTCCATAATTAACTGCTATAAGTTTAAATTTATCAAGGTGCTTTTTTGTAGATTATTGGGATATGCTGGCAGAATATGAGAAATCAATATTTTTTAACATCTGCTCCCAAAAAATAATTTTACAGTATAGTTTTATGT